>DMPB01000157.1:6163-22766 GCA_003456175.1 Chitinophagaceae bacterium
GTGTAGTACTTTCATGCTTGTGCTACCACTTGTTGGTACATGGTTGCAAATTGTGTTGCGATACTTTTATTATTGTATTGGGTAGTTACTAATTGGTAGGCTGCTTCAATTTTACCTTCAGGTCGTTGGTTGGCCACTGCGACTAAGGCATCTACAAAAGCGGCTTCATCGTTTTTAGGAATCAGATACCCAGTTTTATCATTAACCACCTCGCTGATACCGCCCACATCGTATGCAATAACAGGGGTTTTGCAATACATGGCTTCGAGTATTACACCTGGTAGCCCCTCGATGATAGAAGGCAGTATTAATACATGTGCCTGATTCATAAAAGCTAGGGCATCTTGTTGATGCCCTACCATTTGAATTTGATTATGATAGTTTTGTTGCTTGACCTTATCGTGTATTGTAGACCATAACTTACCAGCACCCACCATGATTAATCTTGCATTAGGTATCTGCACCAATAATTGTTCAAAAATACGAATTACGCCTTCATGATTTTTTTCATATGTAAATCCTCCGACATGCACTATTGTGAAATGTTGAGGCAATTGTTTGGGCGCCACAATTTGCAGCTCAACCCCCACCGGCAGCACCTGAATGTGATGTGCAAACTGCGGGAAATATTGCAAGAAAGATTGCCGACTCGCATTGCTTACAGAAGCAATCGCTTTTACTTGTGTAAATAAAAAACGATACAACCATATATTCACAAAACCTTGCAAATACAAGGCTGTAATACTTGCATTACGAAAAACGATAGGAGCTTTCCAACCATGAAGACGCTTACTCATACTAGTATACAAAAGCGTATCGCCAGCATTCGCTTGTACGACATCAGGCTGAAACTCTTGAATGATTTTGGCTAATTTCTTCCATGCTGCAAAATCCCAAAAACGTTTTTTTAATTGTGCATCAAGTACATGTATTGTTCCATTCAAAGGAAGCATGCCATCACCATCTAGTAAAGCGACGACCTTGACTTTATGGCCACTTGCAATCAAATGATTACTTAGTAAAGATGCGAATGTTTCAGCTCCTCTTAGCTGCTTTTTCTGAATGAGTTGAAGGATACGCATCTATAATTCTTGTATAGTAATCAGCATGCTGTTTAGCCACGGAGTTAATATCGTATGATGCTACAGCTTTGTTTCTAGCACTTTGAGCAAAAGAACACATCTTAACTTGATTAGCAAGTGCAAATTCTAACGCTTCAATAATACTTTCTTGTGACTTTACTTTAAATAAATAAGCGTCTTGCAAGTGCGTTACCGCTTCTTTGTTCATCGGAATATCACTTGCCAGAATAGGTATTCCAGCTATCATCGCCTCTACTAGGGCTCCGCTAAACCCTTCATACCATGAAGGAAAAACAAATACGTCAGCACAACTGAGTAGTTCTGGTACATTGTTCACATTGCCTAGTAAAGTAATGTTACTTTCCATTTTCGATTCAGCAACTAATAATTTCAATGCTTCCATAGCAGAACCATCTCCTGCAATTAGTAGTTGTACATTATTGTGTTTTGCGGCAAATACAGCAAATGCTCTAACCAACTCAAACTGTCCTTTCCTCGGAATAATTCTTCCTACGTTTAAAAAAGTGATTTTCTCATTCTTGAAACGTTCTTCGGAATATACAAACTGACTTAATTGTCTTCCTCTTGGTATTACATCAATTAGATTGGGATTAATAAATAGTGCTCTAGCGTTACTAGCTTTTATACTTTCAGAATTGGCTAAAAATCTGTAACAGTAGCGAGAGGACCATTTATTCAGTATCCAAAAAAAAGCAATCTTACATTTCATAGCAACAGTCAATTGCTGCCATTCAAATTTGGAATAAGTGTCGTTAACAAAAGTACCAAGGATGGGAATATTGAGTTTATGTGCAACAAGTCTTGAAATAAACTCAGCCCTAAAAAGCGTAGCTACAATCAAATCAGGACGCTCAGTAATGCAATATTCCGTAAAGACTTTTGTGGCCTGTTTGAAATTGTACTTTCCTCTTAATTTGAAACACTTGACTTGGATACCACTTTTTTGAAATTGTTCTAGCAGATCAAGTTTACTATAAAAACAAACAACAATAGGCCTAATGTGATCTGGTAAACGCTGTACAATATCTAAGGTGCTTTTTTCAGCACCACCGGTTTGTAGACTATCTATTGTGAATAAAATCTTCAATTTTAAACTTTGAATGTAATGTAATCATCTGTTGCCTTTTCTGATGGAATAATTTTTGCAGGGTTTCCAATAACAATACTATTTGAAGGCACATCTATATTTACAAAAGCATTACCACTAATTAAAACATTATCACCGATTTTTATTCTCCCAACAATTACTGCACCAGGACCCACCCATACTCTATTACCTATAACTGGCGCCCCAGCCTTAGATCCAGTATGAATTTTTCCGATTGTTACATTATGCGACAAATAAAAATTCTCACCAATTATCGTATCGTAGTTTATGACAGTAGCACCATAATGACTAATTCTAAAGCCACGACCGATTAATGTTTTGGCAGGAATCTGAAAACCATATTTAAACATTAACCTCTTGTACATAAATCTTGAATACAATCCAAGCAAGCTATACTTGGATTTGATTTTACATAGCCGGTAGTAAAGTGTGTAGTGAAACCCTGGTATTGAAAGCGCCTTTTTAAAGGAATAATAATCTGATTTTCCAAAATATCTAAAAAGATCAGCCTTTATTATGTCAGGTTTTAAAGCACCAAGTAAATATAATAAAAAAGACATTTATTTAATTTTAAACACTATATATAATTAACATATTTATTAAACTCATTTTTTATACGTTTTTATTAAATTATATAGCGTAATTAAGAGAGGCTTAATACCCCGAAAAAAAAGTAATGGACTGCTTATTAATGTAATCTGGATTAACAGCTTGCTTCTAAACTGTGCAAGTTTATTTTTTTTAGAAAGATAATTCCGGGTGAGAGAATCCCAATCTCCGCTTTTGACTATAACTGATTCAAAGTTGCCGAAGTTTACAATTGGTTTTTTGAGTAATGCTTTTATAATGAAAAGTCGGTCTTCCCCTATATTCAAACCCTGTAAAAAAGAAAGTCTTTTAGAGACCAAAAAATCCATTTTCCATATTATAGAACCAATTTGATTCATTTGTGAACCATCTATTAAAGTTTTCTTCAAATTTCTGATATCTGAAACTGGCTTTTTGTTTGCTACATTTACATTGTTACTACTTAAATTAAAATTGCAAAAAACAATATCAGGGTTATTAACTGACAGCTGTCCAACAAATGAATGTAAATAGTTTCTATGAAACAAATCATCAGAGTCCAAAAAGATTAGATACTTGCCCCTAGCATTGCGTATACCAGTATTTCTGGCTTCACTTACACCTTTATTTTCTATATGGGCAAAATACCTAATTCTGTTGTCTTTACGCTGCTGGTTTTCTATTAAAGAACCTGTGTTGTCAGTTGATTGGTCATCAATAATCAGTATTTCAAGATTAGAATATGACTGCTGAAGAACACTATTGATTGTGGCTTCAATACAAAATGCCCTATTATAAGTAGGAATAACTATGCTAATTAGTGGTCTATCCATTTTTAGTTACTCTCTAAATAGATTATCAATAATTGCTTTTAGTTTATGTTCCATCACAGCAACAGAAAATGTTGCGCTGGCTTTACTACATGCCTCTTCGCCAAGATTAATGGCAAATTCCTCATTTACCGTAAGGTACTGAATGATGTTTTTCCATTCAGTACGGGTATCTGCAATTGAATTATACGTAAGTTGCTGATACAATTCTTCGAAACCTCTGCTTCCAAAAGAACTGGTTATACAAATACGGCCATAAGAAAGAGATTCCAGTACTTTTATATTTGTTCCGGAACCTGAGACCATTGGTGCTATGGTAAAAAGTGAATTATTGTAAAACGACTCTAAATCTTCAACTTCTCCTAAGATAATAGTTTTATCAGATTTCCATTTTTGCTCATAAATTTCAGGAAGATTCTTTCCAGCAATGCAAAAAGATAAATGGATATCATTTTTTATAAAACTCCACACTTCCTTTAAGAAAAATTCTACAGCATCAATATTTGGTTGATGAGAAAAATTGCCAAGAAAAGAAAAATATTTAAATGATGTTGTTTTAGTAACTGCATGTTTCAAATTGAAATTGTAAACATTAGGAGCAATCTGATAATTGTAATTTAAAAAGTAATGCGAAGGGGTATTGGCAAAAACCAACGCTACTCCTGTTTGGTAATGTCGTTTATAAAATCTATGAGCATTTTGTTGAAGAAAGAATTTGAAAATATATCCAAACTTTCTTTTTTTATAATTAGCATTTTCAATAACCTGCAATGGATCATCATCAAAATCTACTACTATAGGTAAGTTAAACTGTTTAAAATTAATTCGATCACTAATTACATTGCTTCTGAAAAACAAAACTTTATATTCATTGCTTTTAATATGTTTGGAAATGCAATTTTCGATGGCAGCATTATTCCTAAAAAGTAACGGTTCCAAATAATTATGCATTCGCTTACTTAAAGAACTATTATCTGTCTTTATATGCAATACTTCAATAATGCGAACGTTTGCAGGTAGAAAATTACTGTTCTTATAAGTGTTAACTTGTTCAATATGTTGTTTGTTTTTATTTATATAAACCACATCAACTTGATAATGCTTAGAAAGGCATTCAATCTGATAACTAGTTCTTACAGATGCTCCTGTTTTAGTATGAAAAGGAAAGCTGTAGGTTAAGTAAAGTAAATTCATTTTAATTTTTCAAATTCAAACGGTTGATATTAGTCTTTAAGTCCTTGAAATGAAAAAGTACTAATATATTACCTGTAACAGAGCCAAGTGACCATTTAAGTTTTTGTAGCTTTTTATAATCAATATGAATTCCTGTACTGTACTTTAAAGCTATTAATACTGGTATTTTGAAAAATCCTAGTAAAATCCTTTTAGTTAACACGTATCTTGTTATACCATTTACCCTAAACAGGCGTAAGTAAGAACTATTTTTTGCATTTTCATAGACTAAATCCAAAAATTTTTCTAAATTAAATCTCCGTCTATCCATAATATGATAAAAGTAGCATTCGGTATTAAACCAAATCTCATAACCTAGAACTGAAGTTGCCTTACATAACTCAACATCACCACCTGTTGTCATTTTACTACCTACTCTGTCAGTAAGAAACTGCTTAAAACCTGTCGCCTTAATTTTTTCTACAACTATTCTCCTTATAATCATGCCAGCACCCCAAACCCATCCTGGCTTTACCGTAATATTGGTGCTATTTGTTGATAAAGACCCCAACGCAAACAAACTTTGGTTTTCTTTGAACCATAGGGGAGGCTCAGTTTCATACAATGGTTCAGCAATAGCCCCAGCAATTCCTATGCTCTTGTTCTTATCTAAAAGATTAAACATCGACTGTACATAATTGCTGCTTAGTAAATTATCATCATCACAAAAAATTATATACTCTCCCTCACTTTCTGTTATTCCTTTATTTCTCGCGAAAGATAAGCCTGGCGTTGATTCAAAACATGTATAGAGCTTTATACCACTATTTCTCTCTTTCCAGTAAGCTTCCGCAACTTTAACGGTGTTGTCAGTTGAATTATTATCTACTAATATGATTTCCCACAATAAAGACGCGTCTGTAACTTGTCTTGCTAGATGTTCAAGTACACGTTCTATTCTACTTTCGCTATTATAACAGCAGATGATTACAGAGAGGCTAACCATTTAAAAGAATGATTTTAAATAAATTTTACATAGATGCATTACATCACGGCTATTAGTGCAGAGTTTAAGACTTTTTACAATCAAAAATCTTGCTTGAGTCGTATTGCTAGACTTCAAGAATGCTGCTATTTTACGTAAGGAAAAACTAAGAAAAGCCCTTTTCGCATTCTGTTGTATACATAAGTTCTTTTTCTGTTCAAATGGCAAATAGGTTTGAACATAATTGATACAAGCTAAAACATCTACTATAAACCTTGCATTTTTATCACTCGAACCCGTATTTGAATTTCCATGTATTCTGTAGTTAGCAAGTACTTGTGGTATGTACCAAAATTGATATTGGGTTGCTATTCGAATCCACATTTCCCAATCTTCACACCAGCTTAAGCTTTTATTGAACCCTCCAATAGCTTCATAAACACTTCGTTTTACAACAATAGATGGGGTTTGGATTAATTGCCTAGAGGCAATGTCATATAAAAAATCATGTAAGACTCCGGCATCCTCCTTTAATTGTTCTGATGTATTGATAATCTTTCCATATTCATCAATATAATTATGCCTACAAAAAGCAGCACCTATAGTATCGTTTTCTAATAAGGGGGATTCTATTTCTCTATAAAATCCATCATTAACGGTATCGTCACTATGCAAGAGATGAATTAATTGTCCAGATGTAAGATTGAGACAAGTTTCAAAATTATTGAGTTGACCCACATTTTTAGGTTGTCGGTAATATTGAACAATACCGCTACCATATTGAGATACAATAGTTGCTAAATTTTCTTGAGAGCAATCATCTACCACCCAAATTTCGTACAAACTTGGCTCTTTATGCAAAAACTGAGGTACAACAGACTTTAAACACTCCGTCAACAAATCACCTCTATTATACGCTGGAATAACAACAGACCAAATTGGACGTTCAGCCTTTGTTTTAGAAATAATAGGAAGTACTTTGATATTTGCTTCTTTATAAACTGTGGACATATAATTCTTTAGAGATATCTATTCATCAATTTTACAGGCACTTCATTTGGATATATTTTCCTAAGTATTCGTATAGGCAATGTATGCTTGGGTTTATTCAAATCATAACCTTTAAATGTGCCTGAAAAAATTCCCTCTGCCTTATAATACTTGAAAGGGATACCAAAGTTTTTGAGATAAAAGCCATATTTCAAAGCTCCTAAATTCGGAAGTGGTATTAAATCTTGGTTCAACATGCTGTATAACTCCTCTTGCGTAGAAGGGTTATAGGTTGCCCCCAAATCTCTATAAAAACAAGACCCCAATAGTATTGATGGAGTTTTCCAAAATGCTGCTTCAATACCAACGGTTGATCCAAAAGTGATTACTTTATTCGCTTGTTCGATTAAGGCGTAAGAACTTACATCATCATCGGGGTATATTAAAGTCAAATTTCTTGATTGAATACTAAGAAGTTTTTCCATATCCTTATTTTCTACCTTCATTAGATTCGGATGTATACGCAGGTAGAAATGGAATAAAGGTTGACTTAAAAAATCTTTTGTAATTGTTTCTATAGCTTCTACTTGCGTTGGATATATAAACCTTTTCCAATCGTCGCCTATAGCAGCAAACTCATCTTCCGATGAATTAAAAAAAACAATATTTTTTTTATTAACATCCCAGTTAGATGGCAACTTACCTTGTGCTTGATTTTTTACAAATGAAAACCAAGATTGCTCTACCCCATTCTTTCTATCAATAAAAAAACGTTGTGCATCAGCAAGCTTTTGTTCCTCAGACTTTTCTGATGTTTCCCAAAAAATATTTATCTTATTGTAGATATACTTAATATCATGTGGATACGTATTCTTATATAGCTCGTAATGCTTAACATCAGCCCCTCTTTCATGTACATCTACAGGTATACCGAGCTGTTGAGAAGCTCTTAGTATAGCTCTGTTATAAATAAATCGCCCATTAAATACATACACTTTATCTATCTTCTCCTTATGAAGAAAGTCCTTTACCCACTCGTATACAGCCACTCCTTTATTAATGAGAAACGATAACAAATCGCTATCAGAAGGGTGAATCATTGGATCTCGTCGAAATGATATAAGAGAAGACAAAGCTGCGTAACCAATATCAAAATTGCGATACATTAATTGCTTAATAGCCTCTTGACTCGCAGGTATATCAATCTTATAATTAATCGGAGCATCAATACCCTTAATGATGTATTTACCATCAATTAGGTTGACACCAACTAATCGCTTATTGATACACTTATAGCAGTTTTTAGCAGCAGCGGTCATATTTTGATCGCAGTGCTTGAAATCACCGTTACACACAACATTAATTACAGTGTCACTATTATCTATATGGCTCTGAATTAATTCTAGCTCTGTTTCGTAATGTGAAGGCCACAGTACATGGGTTGAAAAGACCGCTATTTTCATTAAAGATCAGTGCTTGATTATATTTTTTCTAAAGTAATTACACCACTATTAACAGATGGGTCGAAGCCAATTACTTCAATACCCATTTTACTAGTAATCACAAGGGGTGGTGTAATGCCATCAATAACATCAATTGGATTAAGGCTTGCATCGCCCAGCCAAAAGTAGACAGGATATTCGCCAGGTCGTAGGATATTCTGGAATTTAATTTCGAACTCAAACTCTTCGCCAGCTTTTAAATTATTACCAATTTTATGTTTTAACGATGATGCCACAGGCTCGCCAGAATACCCTGAACGTAACATCCAACTAAAGAAAAGCGTGGGCATATCTTCAAAAATTTTAACCCGTGCCTTCAAAATAATGTCTTCCTTATAATCATAATAATTTCTAACTGAGCCCACACTGTCGACCAAATCAATCGCATTAAAACGAGCGGTTCCCAACCCGCGTCTTTTATCAGAAGATGTAAGCTCAGCTAAATTTGTAAAATCTTGCTCTCTTAGAGTTTTATCATATAAAATTGTAGTTTCTTCTACACTTCCTCTGTAAAAAACTGTACCTCCTTTTAGAAGTAACCCACTGTTACACAGGGCTCTTACAGCTTGCATGTTATGGCTTACAAATAAAATTGTTTTTCCACTGTGTGCAACATCGTCCATCTTACCTAGGCATTTTTTTTGAAATGCCACATCTCCAACTGCTAAAACTTCATCAATAATTAAAATTTCAGGCTCTAAATGTGCAGCTACAGAGAACCCTAATCTAACTTTCATTCCAGAAGAATAAAACTTTACAGGTGTATCGATGTGTTTGGATATGCCACTAAATGCTATAATCTCGTCTAATTTTCTATCAATCTCCTTTTTTCGCATCCCTAATATTGTTCCATTCATGTAAATGTTTTCTCTACCGGTTAGCTCGGGATGAAACCCAGTTCCTACTTCTAACAAAGAAGAAACCCTACCATTAATTTCTATTTGCCCCGAAGTAGGTTCAGTTATTCGAGATAATATTTTTAATAATGTGCTTTTCCCCGCTCCATTATGACCAGCTATTGCTAAAATTTCGCCTTTTTTAACTTCAAAATTAATATCTGATAGCGCAGCGAATATGGAGGGATCATCGGTAATATCCTTAAAATTAGATAGATTTTTTATCCGTTTAAAATTACTTATAGGCGCTGTGAATAATTTTACTAAGTTGCTTACAAACGTATCTGACTTTTGATGTTCAACACCAATTCGGTACAACTTAGAGAGATTTTCAACTTTTATAGCTACATCTGACATAAAAAATTAATTAAGCAACGTCTGCAAAGTTTTTTTCCATTTTTTTGAAATAAAACAATCCAAAAACAAAAAGTATAGAAGATGTAATCATGCCTGGTAAAATCCAATGCCATGGCATATCCTTTCCTGTAAAGCCAGCACGAAAACCCTCTATCACACCAACCATTGGATTGACTGCATAATAAGTTTGAAGGTTCTCTGGAACTGCATTCGTGCTGTACACAACGGGTGCTGCATACATTAGAAGTTGTACAAGAAATACAAGTGCATATTTAACGTCTCTATACTGAATGGCCATAGCTGATAAAATCAACCCTATTCCAATAGATGCCATAATGAGCTGCAGTAACAAAAGTGGTATAAACAAAACTGTGTAGTTAATATGTATCTTATGATATACTAACAATACAACTACCACAACAAAAGCTATCGCAAAATCAATGAGTTTTGATAAAACAGCTGCAAATGGTAGTATCACTCTTGGGAAGTATACCTTCGTAATAAGATTTGCGTTCGATACTAAGCTATTAGCAGATTCCTGTAACATACCCGAAAAATAATTCCATGGCCAAAGGGCAAGAAAACTAAAAACTATGTAGGGAGTACCATCAGTTGTTACCTTGGCTAGTCGTCCAAAAACAATCGTAAAGACTATAGTTGTAACCAATGGCTGAATAATAGCCCAACTAACACCCAAAACACTTTGAGCATACTTTGTTTTGATAGAACGTATAGTTAAGAAATATAGTAAATCTTTATATTGGATAAACTCTTTAACATCTATCATTCGCCAGCCTCTAGTGGCTGTTAAAATGGTCTTTTGCATTGCTTCTATTTGTCAAATTTTTTCTTTAGTAAAAAGTCGGCAAAGTCAAAATCAAGTAAATCATCAATATCTATAGAACTTTCTTTAGACATTTCAAAAGGGATACGATTTAGATTCATCATTCCCTTTTCCAGAAGAGAAATTACATTTATGATATATATCGCACCATTTAATTGCCACACCTTCGGACAGTCTTGTCTACGCGTAAAGTCACCTTTTTTTGAGGTTTGCAAATAACCGTTATAGTCTAATTCCATTAATGTGTAATAAGGATTTGCATCACTTTCAAAAACAGACACCAACATTTCTACATCTTTTTGATAAAGTTGGAACGCAGACTTTATATGATTTGCATTTCTTAAAGGAGAAGTTGGTTGCAATAATGTAATCGTATCAAACTCGGTTCCAACACTGCTGTAATAATTTAAAGCATGCTTAATTACATCTTCAGAAGTTGCAGTATCAGTTGCATAAACCTCGGGTCTTATAAATGGGGGATATATCTTATAAGACCTAGCAATTTCTAAAACTTCAGGAGAATTAGTTGAAATACAAATCTGATCGAAACAATTAGAATCTATTGCCGCTTCTATAGTATGAGCTATAAGAGGTTTACCAGCCAATAACTTGAAATTTTTTCCTAACAATCCTTTAGATCCAGACCTTGCGGGTATCACTGCTAAATTTCTCAATACTAAAATTTTATATACTTAATGTCTGATTGAGCTTTCAAAAAGTCTTCATGCTTGCCAATATCAAGCCAGTAGTTTAATATCGGAAAATGCTTTATAGATTGACTTTGTTGAATTAACACATCCATAAGATCGGTCGCATTAAAGGGTGTATTTTGGGGTATCCATTGTTGTAGCTTGCTCTTAAGCATATAGATACCAGCATTAGAGTAATAATTGTATGTGGGCTTTTCAATTAACGATTCAATGCTACCATGCTCGTTAAGTTTCATAATACCATAAGGTATTTTAACTTTATATGGCACACTTGCAACCATCATCAACGATTCACTTATTACAAATTCATTGTAAAAATCTTCAAAATCTATGTTGGTTAGCACATCAGAGTTCATAACGAGCATGTTGTCGTTCTTAGGGCATATTTTACTCAATGCACCAATAGTACCAAGTGGCTCATCTTCTTCTATGTAAGTTATTGAAATGCCCTTACTACTACCATCACCAAAATAGTCTTTAATAATGTGTCCCAAATATTTGATGCTGATATAAAAATCACTTATACCGTAGCTAATCAGTCTATCGATGTTAATTTCTAGTATTGGCTTATCGCCAACTTTCAACATTGGCTTAGGAGTGTTATCCGTTAATGGGCGAAGGCGCTCACCTCTACCTCCAGCCATTAACAATGCAGAAAGCGGTAGTATTGTATTTACCCTATCAAAGTCAATAATTCTAGCAACAAAACCATGTTCATCTATTACCGGTATTAGTTTAATCCCTTTATTCTTAAATCCTTTAATTACAGCTGGGTTAACAGCCTGAGCCTCGTTAATATATTTAAAATTCTTATTAATATAACGATGCAATGAGTCTGAAATTTCCAATCCACTTAATAATCCTCTCCTTATATCGCCATCTGTCAATGCCCCAATCATTTTATTTACATCATCCACTACAAAAAGTGTCCTACTTTCAAGATTGGGTATGCTATCTAACTTCTGTAATGCAGCTCTAGCATTATTTTCTATTCCTATGATATGTGGATTACTCTTATCCATGCAATAAATCAGAAATGATATCTATAATTTTTTTAGTTCCACCACCTTCGGCATAAATGTTAGTACCAACATATGTTGTATTAACATATTGATCTATTATGATATTGAGATTTTCGACATTAGGATGTTCTATGTGTATTACATTATCAGAAGTTAAACGCCCTTGTTGCCTATTACCTAAATTAATCACAAACTTACCAAATGAAGCAGCTTCAATAATTCCGCTTGAACTATTACCTACTAATAGATTACAGTGCTTCAAAGCAGAAAAATAACCATTAACCCCTAAATTCTCTCTCAGATAAACATGCGTAACACCTTCTAGCGTAGCGTTAAAAACTTCACGAATAGCATTACCTTGTGTATCGGCATTGGGTAATGTGATGAGCCACTGATAACCTTTAGCTGCAAAATTCTTAACCACTTGCGCAAACTCGGTAGCCATCTTGGTATTTACCGTAAGGTTAACCGTTTCTGGATGTAAAGTTGCTAGAATGGTTGGTTTTGTAATATCTATACCAAACTTCTCCTGAAATGCTGCCGTAGTAAGTAATGGACTATTGATTAAATTCTCAAGACTTATAGAGCCAGTGTTATAGATACGTTGTTTAACATCTAACATAATATTAAGCCTTTCTGCATAAGCAGCTGTTGCAGTAAAATGACACCAACTAGCATGAGATATTGCATGCCTAAACACATTATCGATGGCACCAAGCGTAGTTTCTCCACCATGTAGGTGTGCAAACTTTATTCCAAATGGAACCCCTGCCATTACAGCAGCAAACATTTCATATCTATCTCCTAAACAAAATACCAGATCGTAATGCTTTTGCTGACTAGCCCAAAAGGCGGAAAAACGTATTTGTGTTAACCCCATTGCGCCAGCGATTGCCTCGGCAGAATCTCCAGCAGGCATCGTATCTATGGTATGGCTTACGGTTATATCTTGCTGTTGAATTTCCTTCAAAGTATAGCCATGCAATTTCGATAAATGTGTTCCAAAGGCTATTATTTCTAGATTACACCAATCGGTCTTATATAAAGCTCTAATCAAGGGCAGATATATCCCAAAATCGGCTCTAGAACTTGTAAGGAGTCCTATATGTTTCAAGCTAACATTTCCCATGTGAGGGGAGTTCCTGCAGATAAATTAATTTGTAATTTTTTGCCCAACACCTCACTTAATTCCATAGGTGAGATACCCGTTCCCGGGCGTAACATTACTAGATGTGTTTCGTGAATAATGGTACCTTGCGGTAAATCAGTTGCCGTACAAACACTTTTTCTAGCTACTAATTTATTTTTCAGTTCTACTTCACTAGGCTGCTTTAAACTACTTCCTAAAGCTTTTTCAACAGCTCTAATACCCTCCACCATAGCCTTTAGTTCATGAGGCTCAAGTGAAGCTTTATGGTCTGGGCCTGGTAAATTTTTATTGAGGGTAAAGTGCTTTTCTATAACAGTAGCACCAAGCGCAACCGCAGCTATTGGAATTGCTATGCCCTCAGTATGATCGCTATAACCATAACGCATGTTGAAATAACTTCCCATTGCTTTCATTGCATTTAAATGTACGTCTTGCAACGGCGCTGGATATTCTGTTGTACAATGAAGAATGGTAATTTTATCTCTACGAGCACCTGCATTTTCTAATGCTACTATTGCAGCTTCTACTTCTTCGGTTGTGCACATGCCTGTGCTTACAATTAATGTATCAAAGTTAGCTGCCATTACTTGTAAGTAAGGCAAGTTCGTTATTTCGCCACTTGGCACCTTACCAAGCGTGATGCCCATACTTTTTAAGAAATGTACACTTTCAATATCAAATGCAGTGCTCCAAAATTGAATACCTTTTTGTTTGCAATAAGCGGCTAATTGATAATGTTGTTCCTCTGTAAGCTCAAGTTGTTTCAACATATCGTACTGGCTACTATTATGATTACCAGTATTAGCAATTTGATAATCAGCTTTTTTAGCTTGCTTATTTACAAGCAACTCTGTTTTAAACGTTTGAAACTTAACAATATCAACACCTGCATCAACAGCAGCATCTATCAATTGATACGCTAGTTGCATATCACCATTGTGATTTACCCCAGCTTCAGCTATAATAAGTACACTATTTCTGTCTATCATGGCCTATAACTACTTGGAATGTTTACTACACGCTTGCTCAAGTAGGTTGCATTTTCAACATTTACCGTAAGGCAATTTTTATACATAGGCAATTCGTTCATGAGTTGCCAAATAGGACGTGTCATTACCTTTTGCTCATTTGACTTTTGTAAAAAAGACTGTTGTTCCGCAGGGGCATTGAACACAAGCGTATTAAGCCAATAATTGGGTACTGTATTTTCAATACCGGTAACAAAACTTACATCAGTCAGTTCGTTAAAATATTTCGTGTATGTACTTGCCAAGTCTTTTTTATTGGTCAAAATTTTATCTAACTGCTCCAACTGTGCACAAGCCAATGCTGCATTGATATTGGGCATACGATAGTTGTAAGCTACTTCATCGTGTACAAACTCATAAGCATGTGGCAATTTAGCTGTGGTGCTTAAATGCTTTGCTCGTTGCGCTATTGCATCGTCGTTTGTAATAATGGCGCCACCGCCACCACAGGTAACAGTTTTATTACCATTGAAGCTAAATGTTCCCATAATACCAAAAGTTCCGGTATGCTTTTCTCCTACATAAGATCCTAAACTTTCAGCTGCATCCTCAACTAGAGCAATGTGGTATTTACTGCAAAGTTCCGATATCGCTTCAATACGAGCTGGGAATCCAAAGGTATGCATTGGTACGCAAGCTACGATTCGCTTACCAGTATGTGTGTTGATAGCATAGCCTTCATCATTTACAACAACGTGCTTTTCTAAAAATTCAGCAAAGGCCGCTGGAGATAAGCCCAGAGTATCTTTATCAACGTCTATAAACACAGGACTTGCTCCGGTATGTGCAATGGCATTGGCAGTAGCAACAAAAGTTAGCGGCTGCGTTATTACTTCGGTATTATGTGTAGCACCAGCTATCTGTAATGCTAGATGTAATGCAGTGGTACCATTTACAGTTGCTATACAATGTTTTGCACCTGTAATTGATTGCATCATAGCTTCAAACTGATGTACGTAAGCTCCAACACTTGACACAAATGTGCTTTCAATTGTATCTAAAACATACTTTTTTTCATTCCCTCCAAAGTAAGGTGCGTGTAATGGAATAAATGCCTCTGGCACCCGAAATACAGAGCGAATAAAATTGATGATGGGCTGTGCATTACTCATTCGAATACTATATGTTGTATATGTCGGCTTTGTATTTTTTTAAATTATCTTCTTGCTTAAACCAAGCTATCGTTTCCTTTAAGCCGTCAGCTAAACTGTATTGAGGCTGCCAACCTGTAAGTCTGGTTAATTTTTCTCTTGATCCGAACAACCTGAAAACCTCACTTTTTTCGGGTCTCATTCTTTGTTCATCGGTGGCAATGGATGCAAGTGGATTAATTTGTTGTATTAGCTCCTTCGCTAGATCCCCAACCGTGATTTCGCTCTGCGTGGCAATATTACAATCATTCCCTATCAATTCATCGCAAGCAGCTATAGCAGCAAATCCTGCTACGGTATCTTTAACAAACAATAAATCACGGGTTGGTGTAATATCTCCTAAGCGGATAGAAGTTGTACCACTCAATAACTGCGTGATGATAGTAGGAATAACTGCCCTTGCGCTTTGCCGAGGCCCATATGTGTTAAATGGACGTACTATAGTGATGGGTGTATTGAAACTTCTATAAAAGCTTTCCGCAATACAGTCTGCCCCAATTTTAGATGCTGAATAAGGACTTTGTGGCTGACGAGGATGCGCTTCTGTAATAGGAACGAACTGTGCTGTACCATATACTTCTGAGGTGCTTGTTACCAGTATACGTTCAGTACCAAGGTCTTTAGCAGCTTGAACAATATTAAGTGTTCCCTTAACGTTTGTATCGATGTAAGAGTCTGGTGAATGGTAACTAAAAGGTATTGCTATCAAGGCCGCAAGATGAAAAACAACATCTACTCCTTGCATAGCAGTGCGTACGCCATTAGGATCACGTACATCACCCGCAAAAATTTCAATTTGCTGTAATTTATTTTTGGGAAGCGTATCTAGCCACCCCCAACTATTAAAAGAGTTATAGTAGACAAAAGCTTTGACATTACATCCTACATCTAAGAGATGCTCCACTAAGTGACTACCTATGAAGCCATCGGCTCCTGTTACAAGTACCTTTTTTCCGCTGAGTTGCATAATTATTTAATTAATCGCCGTAACCATATTGATAGTAGCCTCCATAGCCATAACCATAATGGAAACTCTTGCTTTTAACACCATTGATCAATAAACAAAGGTTTTTAAAGCGTTCTTCTTCTTGCAGTTCATTGGCGTAGCCGATGGTTGCCTTTTGGGTGAACGTATGCCTTACAATGTACATGCTCACATCAGCATATTTGGCCAATCCTAAAGTATT
>DMPB01000157.1:22996-23207 GCA_003456175.1 Chitinophagaceae bacterium
TGGCCAATCCTAAAGTATCAGATACCAAGCCTACTGGAGCAGAATCTAAAATGATATAATCGAATTGTGTTTGTAAGGCATCAAATAATTTGTCCATATTCGGATGATGCAATAGCTCGGCAGGATTGGGGGCCTGTACGCCCGCAGGTAGCAACCATAAACTCGGGATAGCTTCGTGTACAGGCAATAAGAATTGTTCTAAAACGAGGGG
>DMPB01000157.1:23457-25317 GCA_003456175.1 Chitinophagaceae bacterium
GCTTATCGGTAGGAGCTGCAAGGATATGTGTTAACCCCTGCTTGATGGTGAGTTGTAGATGTTTGGTAATTTTAGGCTTACGTAAATCAAACTCTACCACCACGGTACGTTTACCTGTTTGTGCTAAGATACTGGCTAGATTCAATGAAGTGAAGCTTTTACCCTCTCCACGCGTAAAAGAGGTGACCAATATCACTTTACCTTTATCCGAACCACCTTGCTCCAAGCCCATGAACATGAGATTAGCACGAATGGTGCGATATTGCTCGGCAATAACATCTCGGCTATTCGGCAGTGTTGCTAAATTACCTGCTATTAAAGTACCATCTGCTTCACTTACTTCCCCTAAAATTGGCAGGTTGCTGATTTGTTCTACCTCTTTACGGGTAGCTAGCTTGGTATTTAACAATACCACAAGTACAATAATAGCAAGTGGTACAACAATGCCACCACCAATACCAGCGGCCATTACTACGGTAGACTGCGGGCTTACCAAACCTGCATTGCGAGGTTCATCAATAATACGGCTGTTGGCCACATCGCCACTTGCCAACTGCACGGCAACATCTTCTCTTTTTTGCAATAAAAACTGATACAATCCTTCTTTAATACCCAGTTGTCGGCGTATACCAATAAGTTCCTGATCGAGCGGCGGTAATTGTGAGAACTTATTGAGGAACTTATTTTGTTGCTTGTTTACAAAACGCTCGTTAGTATTGTATTGGGTACGGATATTCTGCAGATTTTTTAAAATACCGCTACGTAATTCTTGTAACTGTGCATCGATTTGCGGCAAAAGTGGATCTTGTGTTGTTCCAGTAACTTGGTTACGCTTCCGTTGCAATACCAATTGGTTATATTGGCTTACCATAGCCTGTAATACAGGATCCGCAATGCTTAATGCATTGGCAATAATTTCAGTATATCGAACATTAGCATTCAAATGTTGCTCAATAGCAACCAACAGTTCACGCTGATAATCAATTTGTGCATCTTGTAGATCAAGACTGTTCAATTGTGTTAAGGCTTGCCCTGCCTCTCCAACGGGTTCAATCAAACGATACTGCAATCGAAAGCCAGTAATTTTATCTTGATATACATCGATATCTTGTTCCACCGTTGCAATGCGCTTGTCGAGAAAATCTAAAGCTTTCCGAATGGCCTGGTTTTTATATACAATGGATAATCGATTATACTCATTGGTAAGTGTGGTGATGAATGCGGTAGCATTGGAAGGTACTTCATCTACCATGGTTATGTCCAAGATATTTTGTGTAGCCTTAGAAGGCGTAATTTTCAAGTTGGCTTTAACGGTTTCAACCACTTGTCTTAAAGGCTGCAGATGCAGTAAATATGGATCTTCATTGTTTTTACCGTAAGGATTACTTAGAAGTAAAGTATCACCACTCGGTAGCCGGAAAGGTTGATTGTACTGGCCCTGTTGGCGGTAGTTCCCCTCTATACTTTTTAATTCAAAGTTTTGGGCATGAACATGTAACTCCCAGTCGCCTCCCTTTGTTTCGGGGTTTATTTTTGAAACAAAAGTAATAGGTAAATCTTTGATGGCTACCGGCACTTTTTTAATTCTCCCTGCACGGGTGATTTGCCATTGTAATTGTAACGAATCAACTACTTTAGCGAGCACATCGAAACTCGTTAAAATCAGTATTTCATTGTTTAGCTGTAAATTATGCTGCTCTTCTAAGCCTGCTAATCGTAAAATATTACCTGCTTGGCTGCTTACTTCGGCATTACCTATACCTAATTTAGATTTTACTTCATAGGTAGGTACCTGATACCGTAACCAAGTTTTCGCAATAAAAAAACCTAGCAAACCGCCCAGTACAATCCAATAGCTAT
>DMPB01000157.1:25592-26218 GCA_003456175.1 Chitinophagaceae bacterium
GTACACGAACAAGTCTTTGGAAATCTAAAGTATTACCAGCTGTAGCCAAAATGAGACACTAATATTTGTTGTAAAAATGAAGTAGCCCTATTACCGAGCTAATGCCACTAATAAAGTGGCAAAGCTAATAAGTACCGTAGTCAATCCTATGATTCCATTAGCTTCTGATGAAAAAAGATTGATATTTCGAGGCTGTACGATGATGACATCGTTATGTTTGATTTGAAACAATTCAGGATTATATAGAATGTCTTTCTTACGTAAATCGACCTCTAACACTTCTCGCTTTCCATTGTAATCACGGTAAATTTGAATATCATAACGCTTGGCAGTACGTGGCAAGTCGCCTGCACTCGCCAAGGCATCTAGTAAGGTGGTACGCTGCGGTTGTAATGTTTTAATACCAGGGCTTCGCACCTCGCCAAGCACCGAAAATTGCAACATCATGAAACGTACATTCACAATGGGATTTTTCAGGTAAGGTTTGACTTTTTGTTCCAACTCTAGTCGTAGGGATTGTGAAGTTTTACCTGCTGCTTGTAAAACACCAAGCTTAGGGAACTCAATATTACCATCAACATCCACCAAAAAACCACCTAATTCTGTCCCCCCTCCGCCTTGCCCCC
>DMPB01000157.1:26492-28074 GCA_003456175.1 Chitinophagaceae bacterium
CCTTGCCTACCACCTGCCACACCACCCATGGTTGGCAATCCACCATAAGTATTAAAATAGGCCGTTGCCTCTTCGCTTTCGCCAGCTACAGAAATAGCTAACCGATCGCCTTTTTGTATAATGCGTTGTTCTAATTCTAAGGGCGGTAGTACAATGCGGCTGCTATCTGGTAGGTCGTTAAAATAACGTAACTGTTTTACACTGGTACATGCTATTATTTGTAAGAGCAGTACTGTAATGCAGCTATACTTGATTAAAATTTTCATGAATGGGTTTGAGTGCAAAATGGTCTTTTATTTACCGTAAGGTACAATTTCTATTGTAATTATTGCTTCCCATAAAAATGCATGTACCACTCTATAAACTTGGCCACACCTACTTCAACGGTGGTTTGTGGTTTGTAGCCATAATCGTTCACCAGATCGCTTACATCGGCATTGGTAGCGGGCACATCGCCTAATTGCATGGGTAATAATTCTTGAATCGCTTTTTTACCTAAGGCTTTCTCGGCTGCTTCTATATAGGTTTTCAATACCACCGGATTGTTGTTACCGATATTCACCACTCGGTACGGCGCCGATGAAACAGCAGGATCGGGCTGTAAGCCATTGAATGCTGCACTTGGTTGGGCCGGTTGGTGTAAAATGCGAACCAACCCTTCTACAATATCGCCCACATAAGTAAAGTCGCGAATCATATCGCCGTTGTTGAATACTTTGATAGGCTCACCTGCTAATATGGCTTTGGTGAATAAGAATAGGGCCATATCGGGACGACCCCAAGGACCGTACACTGTGAAAAAACGTACTCCAGTAGTAGGTATTTGGAAGAGATGGCTGTAACTGTGAGCCATCATTTCATTGGCTTTTTTGGTAGCAGCGTAGAGCGTCATCGGATGGTCGGCCGATTCGTGCGGCGTAAGTGGCATGTGGGTATTTAAACCATATACACTCGAAGTACTTGCATATACCAAATGTTTTACTTTAACAGCTCGGCAACCTTCTAAAATAGTCATGAAGCCAGTAACATTACTGTCGGTATAGGCAAATGGATTTTCAAGGGAATAGCGAACACCGGCTTGTGCGGCTAAATTGACCACACCTTCGAATTGCTCTTTCGCAAACAAAGCTGCAATACCTTCTTTATCAGTTAAATTAAGTTGAATAAAACGATACGTAGGTAACGTTTTACTCTGCACCATAGCACCGTAAGCCACCGCACTTCTTTCGATACCCATATTTTGTAATCGGGCGTACTTCAGGTTAACATCGTAATAGTCATTGATAACATCAAGACCTATCACTTCGTGGCCATCGGCAATAAGACGTTCCGCAAGATGATAACCGATAAAACCAGCGGTTCCGGTAACTAAAATTTTCATGTAATAAACGTAATGGAAAGATGAGGTGTTGGCAAAACTCCGTTAATCTGAGTCACAGTACTGTGTCGCAGTTAGTTGTATAAGGATCGCCGCAAAAATAGGGTTCTACAAGCAGTATTGGTAATATTTCAACATAAACTTGCGGTTAAGTTTACCAACATAACGCATTGATTTACAAGGGAAAACGAAAAAACAAAAACT
>DMPB01000091.1:0-221 GCA_003456175.1 Chitinophagaceae bacterium
CAAGTACATATTGCCACAGAAGATACTAAACACGGCATGAATGCCAGTGATTTAGCTACAACATTAGACCACATAAGTAATCACCCACTACCCCACGTGCAAGTGGTTGGATTAATGGGTATGGCTAGCTTCACCGATAACACAACACAACTTTCGAAAGAATTTAGCACCCTGCAACAATTGTATCAACAATATCAACATCTTGGTTTTAATACACTATC
>DMPB01000091.1:466-3802 GCA_003456175.1 Chitinophagaceae bacterium
ACACTATCCATGGGCATGAGCGGCGATTACGAACTAGCCATAAGCCATGGAAGCAATATGGTACGCATAGGCAGCCTTTTATTTGGCCACAGAAGCTAATTACCTTACGGTAAATGGTGGAACAAAATGTAGCGTTAAGTATATCTTTTACCGTAAGGTGAACATATTTTCCACACCTCTGTGAAAGGGTATTTTAACCCCACATCTTGGGCGTAAAAACCTTATTTTCGCAAGCCCGCACAAACAACCAAAAAAGCGGATTTTCGCATGAGTGAAGCGCAAAACGAATTAACACAACCCGGTTACGGTGCCGATAGTATTCAGGTTTTAGAAGGTTTAGAAGCCGTACGTAAGCGTCCGGCCATGTACATTGGCGATGTTGGCGTGAAAGGCTTGCACCACCTTGTGTACGAAGTAGTTGATAACTCTATCGACGAAGCTTTAGCAGGTTATTGTAAAAACATCACTGTAAATATTCACGAGGATAATAGCATTAGCGTTCAAGACGATGGTCGTGGTATTCCCACAGCCATGCACACCAAAGAAAAACGTAGTGCTTTAGAAGTGGTAATGACGGTACTACATGCTGGTGGTAAATTCGATAAAAATACGTACAAGGTTTCTGGTGGTTTGCACGGTGTGGGTGTAAGCTGCGTGAATGCACTAAGTACCCATTTGCATGTAACTGTACAACGTGAAGGCAAAATATTTGAACAAGAATACAAAACAGGTATCCCACAATACGCTGTTCGTGAAATTGGTACCAGCGATATCACTGGTACAAAAGTGCATTTCTGGCCCGACGGTAGCATTTTCCAAGTCACTACTTACAACAGAGACATTCTTGAAGGTCGCCTGCGTGAATTAGCATACCTCAACAAGCGCATCAAAATACAACTGAACGATTTACGCGAACGTAACGAAGATGGCACCCCCTATACCGTTGAATTTTACAGCGAAGGTGGTATTGTTGAGTTTGTTGAAATGCTCGATAAAACCAGCAATCGTTCGCCACTTATTTCTCAAACACTCTACTTTGAAGGTCACGATGAAAACTCGAATGTAGCCGTTGAAGTAGCCATGACTTACAACGACGATTTCAAAGAGCACATATTTAGCTATGTAAATAACATCAATACCATTGAAGGTGGTACGCATGTTACCGGATTTCGTCAGGCATTAACACGCGTTTTCAAAAGTTATGGCGATAAAGAAGGACTTTTTGAAAAAGCCAAAATAGAAGTAGAAGGCGACGATTTTAGAGAGGGCTTAAGTGCTATTATTTCAGTAAAAGTACCTGAGCCTCAATTTGAAGGCCAAACTAAAACAAAGCTTGGCAACAGCGATGTTGCAGGTATTGTACAAACTACCGTAGCCAAATCACTTCAGAACTACCTCGAAGAAAACCCTAAAGAAGCCAAAAATGTTATTAGCAAAATCATTCTTGCTGCTCAAGCAAGGGTTGCTGCTAAAAAAGCCCGTGAATTAGTTCAACGCAAAACAGTACTCTCAGGCGGCGGCTTACCAGGTAAGCTAGCAGATTGCTCTGAACGTGATGCCGAAAAATGCGAATTGTTCTTAGTAGAGGGTGACTCGGCCGGTGGTACCGCTAAGCAAGGCCGCGATAGAAGCTATCAAGCCATTTTGCCTTTACGAGGTAAAATTTTGAATGTTGAAAAAGCCATGGAGCACAAGATTTACGAGAACGAAGAGATCCGTAATATCTTCACTGCGATGGGTGTAACCATTGGCACACCCGAAGATCCGAAGGCACTCAACCTAAGCAAGTTGCGATACCACAAACTCATCATCATGACCGATGCCGACGTTGATGGTAGCCACATTGCAACGCTGATTCTTACCTTCATATTCAGATATATGAAAGAGTTGGTACAAATGGGCTACGTATACATAGCCAACCCGCCACTCTACTTAGTTAAAAAAGGCAAAGAAGCAGAATACGCATGGACGGAAGAGCAACGCAAAGGCTTTATTGAGAAACTTGGCAATGGTAAAGAAGACAGTGTAACAACACAACGTTATAAAGGTTTGGGTGAAATGAACGCCGAACAACTTTGGGAAACCACCATGGACCCTAACCGTAGAACTCTAAAGCAAGTTACTATTGAAAGTGCAGCCGAAGCCGATCGTGTATTTAGTATGCTCATGGGCGATGAGGTAGCACCACGCCGCGAGTTCATTGAAACACATGCGAAATATGCTAACATAGATGTATAAATTCACCTTACGGTAAATGAAATGACGATAGCGACAAATACTAATGGCGGCCTTCGGCCGCCATTAGTATTTGCACTCAAGTAACAACCACTGTACAATAGTGTAGAGTAGTAACACCTTAGCAGCTACATTTACCGCAAGGTATACCCCACAAAAAAGCCACCTTTTCAGGTGGCCTTACTTACCCATCCAATGCTCCAAAGCTAATCAAGAGCACTGAAATATTTAACAATACTGCTCAAATGCAGCAATAAGATTGTTGGCAATAGCTTGTGCTGGGCGGCCTTCGATTTGATGACGCTCTACCATGTGCACCAACTGACCATCTTTAAACAAAGCAACGGCTGGTGAACTTGGCGGGTAGGGCAATAAAAACTCACGCACTTTTTGAACAGCTTCTTTATCAAAACCCGCAAAGCTTGTAGCTAGTCTATCAGGGCGTTTAGTGGTATTGTTCACCGCCATTACCACACCCGGACGAGCACTACCCGCTGCACAACCACACACTGAATTAATCATTACTAAAGTAGTTCCTGATTGTGTTAGCGTTGATGCAACGGCTTCAGGCGTAGCTAAATCTTCAAAACCATTATCTGTAAGTTCTGCCTTCATGGGCAGTACAATTTCTGCTGGATACATATTCTTATTCTCGTTTTTCGTTTACATGGCAAAAATAGCAATCCCAACAAATCGCCCCAAAAAGTATTTAATTTTGTCAATATGACATATTCTGGAGGTAATTTTTGACATTTTGGCGCAAAATTTCAACATTTTGTGCCATTCTTTACTTCAAAACAATGCTCTATGCCATTGGTACACCCTTTGCAAAGTTTTATGCGAAGTCAAAAAAAGTTAAAAACAAAAAAATACCATTATGACACTCGTTAAAAACAATTACCGCAACTTGAACAGCTTGTTTGAAGATTTTTTTAGCAACACGCCGAATTTGTACCAATCAAATTTTCAGGTACCTCCAGTAAACATTCATGAAAACAACGAAGGCTATCATGTAGAACTGATAGCCCCGGGCTTGCAAAAAGAAGATTTCAAAGTACAGCTCGAAAAAGGTTTGCTAACTATTAGCTATGAGAAAAAAGC
>DMPB01000091.1:3991-10298 GCA_003456175.1 Chitinophagaceae bacterium
ACTTGTGACTTATTATGTCTGCGATCGCTTGCTCAGTCTAGACCCAATTCCCTGGAACGAACGTATCAAGAAAAAAGCAGAGGAAGCTAAAAGCGATTACAAAACACATCGCAGAGAATTTAGTTTCAACAGCTTTAAACGCTCTTTCACCATTGACGATAAAATTGATAGCGATAATATTCAAGCTCGCTACACCAATGGAGTATTACAATTGTTACTCCCTAAAAAAGAAGAAGTAAAGGTGTTGCCAAAAGCAATTACCATTCAATAATTTTTGAGTAGTAGGATTTTCATTAGCAGTTGGTTTTGGTTTGCGGTTCCGCCTTCGGCGGAACCGTTTTTATTGATACAAAGCTGCCAATTGCTCACCAATAGCAGCATAACTGAAATGTGCTTGCGCTTCTGTTGCAATTGCTAATCGATTAAAACGATACTGATTGTTTGCTACTTCAAGTATTGCCTTTGTTAATGCAGCTTCATCTTGTGGAGATATAATAATACCATTGGTAGTATTAATTACTTCTGCAACTCCACCTACATCGGTGCTTATTACAGGCAAGCCACAACACAAAGATTCTAAAACTACACAAGGCATATTTTCATAATTACTAAATAGTATAAACGCCTCGCTAATCTGCATACGAGCAGCAAGTACAGCTTGTGGTTGCATTCCTTCAAAAACAACAACATCGGCTAACCCAAGTTGATGTGCCAAAACAATTACAGATTCAGGCGCAAACCCTAACAATCGTAAGCGTAATTGCGGTACTTCTTGATAGGCACGTTCAAAAGCTCGTAACAAACCTTCCGGATTTTTAGGATGGTTCATGGTACTTGCATGCAAAAACCAAAACTCATCTTGCTTTGATACAAATGCTTTGTAATGAAAAATATTGGTGTCTACCACATTTAATATGGGTGTAAATGGTTTATTGGCATGTAACACTTGCTGCAACATGGCATTGCCTAAATAACGGCTTACTGGAGCAAAAACTGTAGCATGCTTTAAAGTAGTGCGTACCATCCACTTGAACCAAACATTACGTTTTTCAAATGCATCTAAGGCGTACTTGTTGTAAATGCCCCAGTGCTCGGTTAATGCATATGGTAGCTTGTAACGCCACTTTAACCAAAGTGCTGCAACACCAATTTTTACAGGAACATGTACATGTACCCATCGTGGTAACCCGCACTGTTGTAATAACTCATTTACCGCAAGGTATATACAATGCATATAGCGAATTTGCAATGTAATTTTCTGCCATATATTTCCTTGCTCAACCGCTTTTAAATAATAAATGTACTCGGTAAGTTGTTCTTTTTGATTGACTTCCCTTACGGGTAAATGTGTATCAGGAGGTACGAGTTGTATGTGTATCACATTTACCGTAAGGTATGTACTTAATGCCTCGGCGTGCCGCTGAATAAAATCGCCATTGTACCGATCGTAACTGTTCGGATACCAACTTGCCAACCATAATATGTAGTTAGCTTTTTGAGGCATGTTGTGTGTTATGCTTTCCTGTAATTAATTGCCAAAGCCATTGATAGTCTGACGCCCTCCACCCGAGTAAGGTACGCCAAGATATTGTTTCGTATTGTTGTAATTGATACCAAGCAAATGCAGTGTTAGCTAGGTATGCAATACTGCTAATGATAGCTGCAGCTACATACCCATAAGTTGGCACCCATATAGCACAAGCAACTAGTACAATAACCAATGCAATAGCAGCACCTACAATATTTATCCAAACCTTACCGCGTCCACTAAAGTAAGCTGAAAGCAAAGCTAATACCGATAAGCCCCATAAGCCAGGCAGCAATAATAAAAAAGGAACATGCATAGTTGCGAAACTACTACCGAAAACATTTGTAAAAAGCCATTCACCTGCAACAACTAGCGTTATAGCAATTACAACAAATGCTTGCCAAAGCAGTCTACTTACACTACCAACGCTTTTAATTATTTCATCATAATTAGATCTTCCAGCGGTTTGTGGAAATATAGCAGTAGCAAGTATTTGAGGTATAATCAATAACATTTGTCCAAGCTTACTTGCTTGAATATAATTACCTAATGCTTCAGGTTGTTGCAGTGTAGCTTGTTGCACAAACCAATAATCGACCCGATACACCAGAAAGAAGATAGCATTACCCAATAATGCCATGGCGGAAAAACGAAAAACAGTTTTCAATGTATTCCACTTCGGCCATTGTACCATGGGCCAAGCTTTGTATAATACTGCAAATACAAGTAACAATACCAAGCCTTGTAGAGGATGTACATAAAAAAAAGCATCGAGATAGGGCTTTACATGTTGGTTATCTGTTGGCACCCCTAAGTACCATAAATAAACAATCAATAACACATTAATTGCTACCAATATCGCATGTGGAATTACAAAAGAGCCCTTTGCAAAAAAAAGATTGCAAAAAATGTTTTGCATTAAAATACCAATAATGTAGGCAAAGGCGTAAGTGGCGCTATTTGCAACAGTTATACCATTTGGCGCTTGAGGTACTTGTAGCCCTAATACATACAGCACTCCTAACATCAATGCCGATACAATGGTCGCCATCGTGCCCCATGTAACTAAAGGTGGCAATGCTTCATTTTTAGCGGCTACATAGCTTAGCCCATTTTCTACATTAAAGCCTGTAAGCATTACCATAAATGCAAATACGTTACTTACATAAAACAACCATCCACTGATGGTTGCTTGTAAGTACCTACTTACCATGATGTTGAGCAATAATATCACAACAAAGTACAGCCCACGCCATAATATGCTTTGTTGTAATGCTTTTTGCAAACTCATAGCTACGAATATAAGTACTGCATGCCGATGCTACTGCTACAAAAACAACAATCCCTACCTTTGCCGTATGTTGGAAACAAAAATTGGTACTGATATTTCGTACGCTGCTACCCTATTACAGCAAGGCGAAGTTGTCGCCATTCCAACGGAAACAGTATACGGATTAGCCGGTAATGCACTTGACACACATAGTATTGAAAAAATTTATATTGCAAAACAGCGGCCTCTTTTCAATCCACTCATATTACATACGCACAGTATTGATGCTATCAAACAGTTTGCCCAAATAACGGAAGCAACCATAACGATTGCACAACATTTTATGCCAGGCGCACTCACATTGTTATTACCTAAAAAAGCCATTGTACCCGATTTACTCACTGCTGGTAGCAGTAAAGTTGCCGTTCGCATTCCGAATCATCCAGTAACGCTGGCATTATTACAACAACTACCCTTTCCACTTGCTGCACCGAGTGCTAACCCCTTCGGATATATTAGTCCGGTTACTGCAGCACATGTATTAAAAGGCCTACAACATCAAATATCCTACATTCTCGATGGCGGCACATGTAGTGTTGGCGTAGAAAGTACAATCATTGAAGTTTTGCCACAAGTAGTAATGGTGCATCGTGTGGGTGGTGTTGCAGTAGAAGCCATACAAAATGTAACAAACTTACCCGTTCAAGTAGTTAAAAAGCATACATCGCAACAAGTACAAACACCCGGACAGTTAAAAAGTCATTACGCACCGCACACCCCACTATACGTTGGTGATATTAACCATTTGTACGAACAATATGGTAAAGGAAAGCGAGTAGCCGTAATAGCCTTACGGCAAATGTATACACAACCTAACATTACCAATTTTACACTTTCAGAAAATGGTGATATAGCCTTAGCTGCTTCGCATTTATTTGAAGTAATGCATACAATAGACGGTGGCAATTTCGATGTTATATTAGCTGAATCATTTCCTGAAACAGGCTTGGGATTAGCGATTAACGATAGATTACACAGAGCACAAGTACAATGGAAGTAACATTACTAATTGTATTTACCGTAAGGTAATAATCGGCCTTATTAATTAACGAATGATAAATCTACCACCACCTCTAAACCTTGGCTGCCAATAACGATCGTTTAAATCGCTAATCATTACGCCCTGGCTCGTACTTGCATGTACAAATTTATTGTTTGTTAAATACACGCCAACATGGTTGATGCGTGAACCCGAACCAAAGAATACCAAATCGCCTTCTTGTAATTGCTCGGTTTCAATTTTTTCGCTTCTATCGTACTGCTCTTGTGATGTACGCGGAATGCTCACACCATACACATCACGAAGAATTACTGTTGTAAATCCGGAACAATCAATACAATTCTGCGTATTACCGCCCAGGCAGTAACGGGTACCCCACCACAATTCAATTTGCTGTAGCAATGGAAGGTTTCTCAAACGTTCGGCAGTAGCATCTAGCTCAATAGCATATTTCAGTTGTAGGCCGGTAAGTTCTTCTGTGCTAACAAAACCAACTGTAGGCATCGGACTATTATCTACTTCACCACTGCTTTGATTGGTTTTAGGCTTTTTCACCACTTTACGAACCGTAGTTGTTTGTGGCTTTGTTTCAGCATCGCCTTTGATGGTAATATCTTCAATAAACACAGGCTTTCCGGGTTGCTTTCGTACGGTTACATTAACCTTTTTGTTGCCGCTCATATCTTTTGCCGTAAGGCTCTTGATATTGCGACAACTTGCTAAAACAATTAAACATAAAACAGGACTAACTCTTTGCAACCACGTCATGGCCGCAATATAATCTAAGCTTGTAAAAATTAGCCGATGGTTTATAAGTTTTCACGATACTAACGCCTAGGTGAATAACTGATGTTTCATTTACCGTAAGGTACTCAATCATTGCATAAATAATACTTGTACATGTGCAACATCAATACCAGTAAGGATTATAACTTACTTACGTAAATATTAATAATGTGAGTAAAACGAACTTTTTTTTACCCGTTTTTTAAATCAAGTTTGCAGTTGTTGCTACCGGAAATGGAAGTAAAAGCGAACTACTATGCCTCGATATTCACACTTACACGTACATACACAATACTCATTACTCGATGGTGCTGCCCCCATCAATAGCTTATTTCAAAAAGCCAAGCGTGATAACATGCCAGGGCTAGCCATTACCGACCATGGTAATATGTTTGGTGTATTTTCATTCGTAGCACAAGCCTGGAAAGATACACGCGTTGTAGGAACCGATGCTAATGGCAAAGAAATTACCGAACCCACGGTAAAACCTATTGTTGGCTGCGAATTTTATGTAGTTGCCGATAGGCATCAGAAAACATTTTCAAAAGATAAAAAAGACGATCGCTTTCACCAGCTCTTTTTAGCTAAGAACAAAACGGGCTATCAAAACTTAGTAAAACTTACTTCGCTTGGCTTTATAGAGGGCATGTATAGTAAATACCCTCGTATAGATAAAGCACTGATTGAGCAATACCACGAAGGCCTTATTGCTACTACTTGCTGTATTGGGGCATATGTACCACAAACCATTTTACGTCATGGCGAAGCTGCTGCCGAAAAAGAATTTCAATGGTGGCTTAACCTCTTCGGAGAAGATTACTACATAGAATTACAACGCCACAAACTAAAAGAGCAAGAGCAAGTCAACGAAGTGTTGCTTAAATGGGCCAAGAAATATAATGTACCCGTTATAGCGAGTAACGATAGCCACTATGTTGATAAAGACGATGCAAATGCACACGATATTTTATTGTGTATTAATACCGGCGAAAAACAAAGCACGCCTGGCTTTGATGATTTTGTGAACGACGAATTACAAATTAAAAACCGCCGTTTTAAATTCCCTAACGATCAATTTTATTTTAAAACTACTCATGAGATGTCGGACTTATTTGCCGACATTCCAGAAGCAATTGACAATACGAATGCTATTGTTGATAAAGTAGAAGTACTCAACCTGAAAAAAGATATTCTACTGCCTGCGTTCCCTATTCCGAAAGAGTTTCAAACCTCCGACGATAGCAACCTCAACCAGTGGAACTACCTACATTACCTCACTTACGAAGGTGCCAAAGAACGCTATGGCGAAATAGGTGAAGAAGTACGTGAACGTCTCGATTTTGAGTTGTTCACTATAAAAACCATGGGCTTTGCAGGCTACTTTTTAATTGTATCAGACTTTATCAAAGCTGGCCGCAACTTAGGCGTTTTTGTAGGCCCCGGCCGCGGCTCGGCTGCTGGTAGTGCCGTTGCCTATTGTATTGGCATTACCAATATAGACCCTATCAAATACAACTTACTTTTTGAACGTTTCTTAAACCCCGACCGTAAAAGCATGCCCGATATCGATACCGATTTCGACGATGAAGGTCGCCAACGGGTTATCGATTACGTTGTTAAAAAATACGGTCAAAATCAGGTAGCACAAATTATTACTTATGGT
>DMPB01000091.1:10554-18500 GCA_003456175.1 Chitinophagaceae bacterium
AGGCTGCCAAAATGAGTATTAAAGATGTAGCTCGTGTACTAGATCTACCGCTTTCAGAAAGTAATGCCCTTGCCAAATTAGTTCCCGATAAGCCCGGCACCGATTTGGGCAGGGTTTTAAACGCTCCCCTTACGGTAAAAGATGGCGAAAAAAGCTTAGAAGAAAAAGAAGGCCTCGGCCCCGACGATTTAGAGAATGTTCGGCTACTGCGTTCCATTTACGCAAGTGATACCGACCCTAGAAGCCAAGTACTTAAAGAAGCCGAACGTTTAGAAGGCTCTGTGCGTAACACAGGCATACACGCTGCGGGCATCATTATTGCACCAAAAGATTTAACAGAGCTTATACCCGTAGCAACCGCCAAAGATTCTGATTTGTGGGTAACACAAATTGAAGGCTCCGTCATTGAAGAAGCAGGCGTTATTAAGATGGACTTCTTGGGGCTTAAAACCCTATCTATCATTAAAACTGCGCTAGAGCTTATTCGTCAAAATCATGGTAATGCAATTGCGATAGACGATATTCCACTCGACGACGCAAAAACCTACGAACTCTATCAACGAGGCGAAACCAACGCTACGTTCCAGTTCGAAAGTGTGGGTATGCAAAAGTATCTCCGCGAACTCAAGCCCGACGTATTTGCCGATCTCATTGCCATGAACGCATTGTACCGCCCGGGGCCACTTGCCTACATCCCTAACTTCATTGCTCGTAAGCATGGTCGCGAAAAAATTGAATACGATCTGCCAGAAATGGAAGAACATCTGGCCGATACTTATGGCATTACAGTATACCAAGAGCAAGTAATGCTGCTTTCGCAAAAACTCGCAGGCTTTAGCAAAGGCGATGCAGACGTGTTGCGAAAAGCCATGGGTAAAAAAGACCGCAAAACCCTTGATAAAATGAAAGGAAAGTTTATCGAAGGTGCCTCAAGTAAAGGGCATCCGGCCGATAAACTTGAGAAAATTTGGACCGACTGGGAAGCATTTGCGCAATACGCATTCAACAAAAGTCATAGTACATGTTATGCTTTTGTAGCCTATCAAACAGGGTATTTGAAAGCACACTACCCCAGCGAATACATGGCAGCAGTACTTAACCACGCCAGCGACCTCGATAAAATTACCTTCTTCATGGAAGAGTGTAAGCGTATGGGGTTAAAAGTACTTGGCCCCGATGTTAACGAATCGCAGAAAGGCTTTGCTGTAAATAAAAAAGGAGAAATACGCTTTGGCTTAGCAGGCCTCAAAGGCGTTGGCGAAGCTGCAATTGAAAATATTGTAGCAGAACGCAAAGCCAACGGCCCTTTCGCTTCCATCTTCGATTTTATCAAACGGGTGAACCAACGTGTAGTGAATAAAAGAAGTCTTGAAGCATTGGCATACAGCGGTGCTTTCGATGGCTTTGAACTACACAGAGCACAATATTTTTTCACTGCCGAAGGCGATAAAACCAGCGGTCTTGAAAAAATTGTTGCTTACGGACAAATGGTAGAAAGTAACAAGAATAATGTAGGCAATACCCTTTTTGGCGATTTAGGTAGCACTATGGATATTCCAGTACCTAAAATTGCCCCTTGCGAGCCATTCACACTTACGGAACAACTGAACTACGAGAAAGAAGTTACAGGTATGTTCATGAGTGGCCACCCGCTCGACCACTTCAGATTTGAACTCAAACATTACGGTATTATTTCATTGGCCGACTTTAATGAAATAAAAGATGATACCACCAAAGTACAAGCCATGGTTAACCGTACGCTTCGAGTGGCTGGTTTAGTAACAGATTGTAGCCATCGTGTCACTAAAAATGGGAAAAACTTCGGAATTCTTTCCGTAGAAGATTTTTCAGGAAAAACAGAGTTTGCATTTTTCGGAGACGATTATGCTCGTTTTAAAAACTACTTCGAGAAAGGTTATAACCTTACGGTAAATGGCTTTTTTAAACCGGGATGGAAAGAAGGGACCTACGAGTTTAAGGTAACCAATATCACCCTGCTTGAAATGGTAAAAGAAAAACTCACCAAACAGCTCGATTTACATTTAGATGTAGCTGCATTAACGGAAGATGTTGTAAGCTTTTTTGTGAACAACGCAAAAGAACACAATAATGGCGCCACCACCTTGCGTTTCCATCTATATGCACCCGATCAACAAAAACTAAGCCTGCAAACTGTGGGCAAAGGCATTAAAATGAATGAAGAACTCACCAACTACTTATACAATGCACCCTTTATTGAAGTGAAAGTAGTAACACAAGAAAACAATTAGGTTCATTACTTATGCAGTCTTTATTTTTACAATAGAAAAACAAATACAAGCGCAATGAAATTTTTCATAGACACGGCCAATTTGGCTCAAATTAAGGAAGCAAACGATTTAGGTATATTAGATGGTGTTACTACCAACCCTTCATTAATGGCAAAAGAAGGCATTAAAGGTGAAGCCGCCATCATGCAGCATTACGAAACTATTTGTGAACTTGTTGATGGTGATATCAGCGCCGAAGTGCTCGGAACTAGCTTCGAAGGTATTATAGAAGAAGGTAAAAAATTAGCTGCTATTCACCCCAATATTGTGGTGAAAGTTCCTATGATTAAAGATGGTATTAAAGCCATTAAATGGTTTACCGATAATGGTATTAAAACCAACTGCACCTTGGTGTTCAGTGCTGGTCAGGCTATTTTGGCTGCCAAAGCAGGCGCTAGTTATGTGAGTCCATTTATTGGTCGTATCGATGATAGCGGTTGGGATGGTATGCAATTAATTGCACAAATTGCCAGTATCTATCAAATTCAGGGATTTAAAACAGAAATTTTAGCAGCAAGCATCCGCAACGCCAATCACATCATTGCTTGTGCCGAAGCTGGTGCTGATGTTATCACTTCTCCGTTAGAAAGCATCTTAGGTTTATTGAAGCATCCATTAACTGATATTGGCCTAGCTAAGTTCTTAGAAGATGCTAAGAAAATGGGGTAAGCTTACTTTACAGTAAATGTTCAAGCACACGTATAAATAGTTATGGGGCAGCTTCGCTGCCCCATAACTATTTATACGCATTTAGTTTAAAATATATACTATCCTTTTAATGGCCTTCTTTTGATAACACCGCCTTTAATATCCTTCACACTATGCATTACTACAAATGCATTCGGATCAATCTTTTGAATTTCAACATTCAACTTACTTAGCTCTAAACGAGTGATTACGGTAAAAATAATTTCGGTATCTCTTGGTACTGTTTGTTTTGTAAATCCCTTCTTACCCTGATAAGTAGTTACACCTCTACCAATGGTATTAATAATCATATGCTTTATTTCTTCCGTATGATTCGCAATAATGGTAACACCAATGTATTCTTCAATACCTTCTACCAAAAAGTCAAGTGTTTTCGATGCAGCTAAATACGTAATCATTGAGTACAATGCAATTTCAATACTTAAAAAGTAGGCAGCAGCAGAAAAAATGAGTACGTTAATAATGATAATAATATCACCAATAGTAGTACCTAGCTTTTTACTTAAATAAATTGCCAACACTTCAGTACCATCAATTACAGCGCCGCCTCTAATAGCAAAGCCAATACCCGCACCTAGAAAGAACCCGCCAAATACAGCTACCAATAAGTTATCGTTGGTAACATTAGGAAAGGTAATGGTTGCTAGCACTATAGCAAGTCCGGCTATTGCAAGAGCAGTTTTAATAGCAAACCCTCTCCCTACTACCCGCCAACCTAAGAAAATGAATGGAATGTTTACCGCAATTACAAGCACATACAGAGGCCATTTGGTAAGCGCTGTGGTTAGTAACGCTATGCCTGTTGCACCACCATCAATAAAATGATTGGTCAGCAAAAAACCTTTAAACCCAAAAGCTGCCGAGAAAATACCAATTACAATCAGTAGTATGTCTTTAAAACCACTTTTTGCTGTAACTAATAGCCCTCTATAATATTTGGCTCTTTTGTAATCTGTTTCCGCTCCTGATAGCTTCCAAATTAAATCAAGTAATGGCTGTATCAAACGACTTAGATGGTTCAATTTCATAGGCAAGTAGTAATTATAAATGATGGTGTTCAAAATAGCGGTAAGCATCTTAAGAAAATGATAAAAGAAGCGAGGTTCTTCAAGTTTCCTCATTTACCGTAAGGTTACTTACATAAAACAACAACGGCAAGTACAATGTACTTGCCGTTGTATTACTCAACAAACCTTACGGTAAATGTTATGCAATTGAAGTATCAATACCATTTGATGAACCTTCGGGTTCTTTACTCTTACCGAGTGGCTTTTGCTTGGCAAAATCTACCAGAATTGGCGCCGCTACAAATATTGAAGAGTAAGTACCAGTAACAACACCAATGAGCATTGCGAAGGCAAAACCACGTGTAACCTCACCACCGAAGATGAATAAAATCAAGATGGTTAAGAATACGGTTAAGCTCGTCATAATGGTACGACTTAACGTTTCATTGATAGCACGGTTAATGATAGAAGCTTTAGAAGCATTATCCATGATGTTGCTGTCTTCACGAATACGGTCATACACAATAATGGTATCGTTCATTGAGAAACCAATTACCGTTAAAATTGCAGCAATAAAGTGCTGATCAATTTCAAGCGGGAATGGTACAACATTTCTTAAGAAACTGAATACTGCTAACGTAACAAACACGTCGTGTAATAAAGCTATGATAGTACCAAGCGAGTATCTCCAATCGCGGAAGCGGATGAAGATGTACAAGCAAATCACCAACATTGCGAAAATAGTAGCGTTAGTAGCACCTGTTTTCAAATCGTCAGAAATAGTGGGTAATACCGTTTGAGAGCTTTGCTTGTATTCTGAACTGAACTTATTGAAATCTATCCCTTCAGGAATATGCTTTTGCAATCCCTTGAACAATGTTTGTTCAACCTCAACATCAACATTATTACCTCTTTCATGAATTTTATAAGCTGTAGTAATGTTCAACTGGTTGTCTTTACCTACGGTTTTAATAATTGGTGCTTCACCAAATACGGTAGCTAAATCTTGACGAACATTTTCAATGTTTGGCTTGGTTTTAAATAACACAGTGTAAGAACGACCACCTGCAAATTCTACGCCTTCATCAAATCCATTGAAGAATGATGATACACCCAAAATCAATACCACTACAGAGATCCCGTATGCAATTTTTCTGTACTCAATGAACTTGAAATTAGCATGGCGGAACACCTTACGGCTAATACCTGTGAAGTAGTTGAAATGACGGTTTTTGTTGGTATAGATATCGCTGATTAAACGAGAAACCAAAATACCACAGAACAAGCTTAATAGAATACCAATGATCTGCGTAGTAGCGAAACCGAGTACCGGACCTAAACCAAAGTACACTAAGATAATAGCGGTAAGTAAGGTGGTTACGTGTGCATCTAGCACCGGTGCTAAAGAACGCTTATAACCATCGGCTACTGCATTTTGGTAAGTTTTGCCTTTGGTAATTTCTTCTTTAATACGTTCAAAGATGATTACGTTCGTATCTACAGCCATACCAATAGTTAACACTAAACCTGCAATACCAGGTGCTGTTAACGTGAAACCAAGTAAGCTTAGTACAAATACTGTGAACAACAAATTCAAAATCAATGCAATGTTAGCTACCCAACCTGCTGTATTGTAGTAAATAAGCATCAAAGCAAAAATCACAATAAATGAAATCGCAAATGCCATACTACCACCATTCACTGCATCTTCACCTAAAGTTGGACCAACCAATTGTTCTTGTACAATTTTAGCAGGTGCATCTAGCTTACCACTTTGTAAAATGTCGGCTAAGTCTTTAGCTTCTGTAATGGTGTAATTACCACTAATTTCAGACTGGCCTCCAGTAATTGGCGTATTTACGAAAGGCGCACTATATACCACGTTATCAAGAACAATAGCAATAGGTTTGCCTACATTATCGCTTGTTAACTTAGCCCACAAGCGTGTACCAGTGGCATCCATCGACATTTTGATGGCAACCTTACCACGCTGATCAAAATCTTGCTTCGCATCAGAAACATAAGTTCCCTCCAATGGAGCCTGACCATTTTCTAAAGTTTTAACAGCATATAATGGTAAGATATTTTTGAAACGAGGGTCATCGTTCTCAGGCTTACCATACATGAATACTAAGTTCGAAGGGAATTTGTTCGCTACAAAGCTCTGACGTAAGAACTCACCCACACGAGTAGTATCTTTCGTTTGTACATAACCAATATTAGATGGCATTTGTACTTTACCAGTTTGCGGATCTTGCTGTGGTTGTACAAATGCAATCAAATTACGTAAAGGAGCCTCGTTGAACTTAATAGTATTGCTATCAGTAGCAGCTTTAGTGGTAGCTGTATTAGCTGCTGAATCTACTTTTGTAGAATCACTACTAACAGTTTTACCATTTAAAAAGTCGCTTAACGATTTATCTGCAGCCAATACACCCTCACTGATATCGCCAATGTTGTATACTTCAAAAAACTGCAAGTTAGCAGTACTTTGTAAGTAGTTACGAACACGTTGAGCATCTTTAATACCAGCAAGTTCAATGGTAATAATACCCTTTGCCGGATCTGGGTTAATAGCAGGGCTAGCAACACCAAAACGGTCGATACGTGTACGCAAAATACGATACGTATTATCAAAAGCAATTAATGCTTGCTCACGCAAATACGTTAACGTTTTATCGTTACTATCGTTAAACTTGATTTTACCATTGCTACGTTGAGCAAAAAGCGGGGCTAACTTACCATTAGCATCAGCCTTGGTGAACTCTTCGGCAAATAAGGTAATTAAATCAGCACCACTATTAGCTTTACGAGTAGCGGCTTCAGATAATGCTTTGTTGAAATTAGCGTCTTTAGAATAATTAGATAAAGAGCGAATTAAACCCTCTAAACCAACTTCCATGGTTACACTCATACCACCTTGCAAGTCTAAACCAAGTAGTAATTCTTGGTTTTTCGCATACTCATAAGTACCAACACCAAAGAAAATTTTCTCTTCCTTAGTGCTGTCTTGCAACTTACGAAGTCTGTCTTCGCGGTACGCCTCAACTTCTAATTCGTAAGCAGTTCTGGCCTGTGCATCGTTCGGAAATTTCTGTTCCGGAGTTTCTGGGTAGGCTGCTTTGGTTTGTTTGTCTGCTTTTTCTGTTAATGCTGCTTCGTGTTGCTTCACAAACCACGTGTGGCTTAATTGAATACAACTGAACACGATTAACGCTACAGTTACAACTTTCAACAATGTCTTTAACATAAGACTGAGGTATTAACAAAATTTTTGTGAGCGGCAAAGATATGCGTTTGCATATACCAACCACATGCAGTTAAAAAATAGCCCATTCGCATTACGAATGGGCGTTCAATAAACAACTTTTTTGTGAATTTTCACCTTACGGTAAATGTTTTTCTGCACTTATTGCACATCTACCAGATAAATTTCGAAGTATAATGGCTCGTTCGGGCCAATATTACCACTACCACGACAGCCATAACACATGTAGCTCGGAGCTACAATACGAACAGTACCCTGCTTTCTTATTTTCAACAATCCTTGCTGAAACGCCTGAATTACGCCAGTCATACCGAAAGATGCCGGTCTGTTAATATCGGTTTGACTATCAAAAACAGTTCCATCCATTTTTTTACCAGTGTACAGTACCCTTACGGTAGAACCATTATTAGGCCGCGGACCAGAACCTGGCGATACAACAGTAAAATACATACCACTTGCATCTTTAGTAGCTCCTACCATACCATTGGCATTGCAAAAGGCAAGCAAGGCAGCATCTTCTTTACTTGGGTCTACGTTAGAACAGCCAGTACGCGTTTGGTCGTTACAGGCGGCGCTCAACAATACAAGTGCAACGAATAATAAGCCACCTAGTTTTTTAAGTAACATAAATAAAGCGTGAGTTTTAGATATTGT
>DMPB01000091.1:18751-22915 GCA_003456175.1 Chitinophagaceae bacterium
TTGTAAATGAATGCTTGTGTGCATGTGTTAAGACGCATTTTCGGCTGCTTTAGCTGCATTTTCAAGTTGCTGTTTTTTCGCTAGCAATTCCCGATACTGCTGCTCTTTCATATCCCATTGATAACGTTGAAAAAAAATGGCAGAGAAAATTGAGATAACAATAATGGCAAGCATTAATGTTAACGGACTCATTTTACTAGCGGCCTGCATAGAAGCCCGCTCGTAAAAACCGCTATTTAAAGCAAGCAAAATCAGTAATCCTATGGCTAATCCAATAGAAAAACCCTTAATTACAGGCCTGCTGATACCACCCTCTTGTTCTCTGCGGTGTTGCCAAAAGGCAATAAACTTTTCTTCACTTGGCGTAAGCATGCCGCAAATATAAAGGCTTCAACGGCGTTATGGCATTTGCCGTAAGGCTTTGTTTTACCATTAACAAGGAATACGTTTTATTTGCAAAAATTCCTGAATTGTGAGTAAGTACGATGCCTTGGTGTACGATTTTCTGGTAGAACACAAGCAAATAAGTATCGAAAAAATTGGTACGCTGCAAGTAGTTGGCCCCATTCCACCGATTGAGAAAGACAATGTTTTGCCCTCTTTAAAAGATGTGGTGCAATTTAATTTCGATAAAAAAGCAACTACCTCGTTGCAGTTTATAGAATTTGCAGCAGCAAGATTTGCTAAAAACAAAAGCTTGGTAGCAAGCGATATTGAAAGCTACTTTGAACAGGTACGTCAGTTTATTAACATTGGCAAGCAATATGTAATTCCTGGCGTTGGTATGATTGGTATGCTTAAAATTGGGCAGTACGATTTTACACCGAACGAAACACCGCCACCCGCTGCCATTCCTAAGCCACAACCTAATTTCAACGATACCAAAGCAGAAACAGCATACGAGACTGAAACAGTTCAAAAAACTACGAACAAAACAAGTCAGCAAACATTATTATCTATCGTTGCCATCTTTATAGGTGTATTGGTAGTAGCTGGCATTGGTTATTTTGTATATACGTTGGTTACAGGCAACACTAATAATGAAGAAAATACAGCTACAACCGAAATAGCTACCACTGCCGATACTACTGCTACCGTGGTACAACCCGATACCGTGTTGCTAAATAACAATAGCCAAATACAACCCACTAGCGACTCAGTGTTGTACAAGTTTATTCACGAAACCACTGCATCGCGTAACAGAGCCATTAGCCGAACTGCAAAACTTAAAGCCTACGGTTATAATGCCGATTTCGACAGTATTACCGACCCAGCAACCGCCGTTACCAAATACAGATTATTTGTAGCAGCCAACCGCCTGAATGGTGATACACTCAAATTAAAAGACTCGTTGCAACAACTCTTTACACCTCGTATTATTACCATAGCGCAATAACATTATTTGTACCTTACGGTAAATACATTTGCCGCAAGGCACTATTATAAACACAAATGGCTAGTAAAAAAATTATAGTAACCATAGACGGATTCTCGAGTTGTGGCAAGAGTACACTTGCTAAGCAACTAGCTCGTGAATTGAATTATGTATTTATAGATAGCGGTGCTATGTACCGTGCTATTACATTATATTTTTTACGCAACCATATTAATTGGGAGAAGCAAGCAGAAGTAATTGATGCCTTACAATCCATCACACTTCATTTTGCTTACAACCCTACTACTGGCAACAGCGATATTCACCTGAACGACGAAGATGTTGAACCACTTATAAGAGATATGCTAGTAAGTGAAAATGTGAGTGCGGTGGCTGCCATTAAAGAAGTACGTGAATTTGCTGTGGCCCAACAACAAAAAATGGGCGAACAAAAAGGTATTGTAATGGATGGTAGAGATATAGGTACTACTGTATTCCCCCATGCAGAGCTTAAAATTTTTGTAACAGCCGATCCTACCATACGTGTAGAACGACGCTTTAAAGAGTTGTACGATAAGAATCCGCAAATTACCATTGAAGAAGTTCGTACTAATTTAGAAATGCGAGATTATATAGACAGTAATAGAGAAGTTAGCCCACTTCGTAAAGCCGACGATGCGCTAATACTCGATAATAGTAATCTTACCCGCGAACAACAACTTCGCAAAGCATTGCATTGGGTGGCCGAACGCACCCAACTTTAACAACAACCAACAACGTTGCTTGCCTCTTTTTTACCATTTAACCAAATTCGGAAATGGTGTATCCTAAAGAATTGTACTTTAGTCCACCAATTTAGAAGACTATTAAATTATTGAACAAAAAAAATGAGAAAGCAAGCATTAACATTGGCAGCTATTACGCTGTTCAGTACAACGCTGTGGGCACAGCAAGTTATTCAAGGAAAAGTAAAGAGTAATAGCAATGCCCCACTTCCGAAGGCCATCATCACCGCCTTACCTTCTAAAACAAAAACCATCACTAATGCCGATGGTAGCTTTACAGTAAATACAAAAGCTGGAGATATGGCTATTGTTGTAAACCACATTGGTTTTGGAAGTAGAACTATCGCTTTAAACAATGGAAGTGAACTGAACAATATTGTACTTACTGCTTCAGTAAGCCAAATTGATGAAGTAGTAGTTATTGGTAACCGCCGAGCCCAGCGTTCTGTATATAACAGTACCACGCCTGTAGATGTAGTTCGTATCAGCGACTATAAAACGCAAGTACCACAAGCGGGTGTGAACGAATTATTACAACAATTTGTACCATCATTCAATGCTTTAAAGCAATCGGCATCAGATGGTACTGAGCATATTGATCCTATATCGTTAAGAGGCTTAGGGCCAGACCAGGTTTTGGTACTCATTAATGGAAAACGCAGGCATACTACCTCATTAATCAACTATCAAAATACCGTTGGTAATGGTGCTGTAGGAACTGATATGAACAGTATTCCAACCTCTGCCATCGAAAAAATTGAGGTTTTGAGAGATGGCGCCTCAGCGCAATATGGCTCAGACGCTATTGCAGGTGTAGTGAATATTATTTTAAAGAAAAACGAGGGCTTTACAGCAGGTTTAACCGCAGGTGTTACCGGCCGTGGCGATGGCCAAAGCATTAACTTCAATGCCAACTATGGCTTTGGTTTCGCAAAAGATAAAGGCTTTGTAAATATTACGTTCGAATCTAACAATCGTGGTGCAACCAACCGTACGCAGAATCACGACCTTATTATATTTGATCAATCTGCTCAAGGCAATTTTTTTGCATACGCATTTGCTAATAACCCTGCTGCCTCAAGAGCTTTTGATGATGCACAGCTTGCGGCCAGAGGTTTAACGAGAGATGACTTTAACTTTCGAGTTGGCGACGCACAATCGCTTAACCAACAACTATTTGTGAATGCTGGTTATCAGGTTAATGCCACTACCGAGTTGTATGTTACCGCAGGTGCCAGTTACCGTAATGGCAAAGGCTTTGGCTTTCGCCGCTTACCAAGCGAAACCTCAAATGTAATTACAGCATTACACCCGAACGGTTTTCAACCTAGTTTAAACAGTGTAGTAGGCGATTATTCACTCATTGCAGGCATCAGAAAATCAATTGGCGATTGGAAGCTAGACTTTAGCAATACTACTGGTACCAACAACTTTGAGTATGAGGTTAAAAACAGTAATAATAGTTCGCTTGGTAATAATAGCCCTATCAACTTTAACGCTGGTAGCCATGCCTTCACCCAAAATACTACCAACTTCGATGTTAGTAGAACATTTACGCAAGTAAATAACATTTTGAACTTAGCGTTTGGTGCAGAATATCGTTGGGAACAATATCAAATTAAAGCTGGCGATGAAGCAAGCTGGCGTTTGTATAACAACAATCCGAATGGCGTTGCAGGTGTACAATCATTCCCTGGGTTTAGTCCGGCGAACGCAGTTAAAGCCGATAGAAGCAACGTAGCAGTTTATGCCGATGCCGATTGGAGCTTTAATAACAAATTTATTGTTGCACTTGCAGGCCGTTTTGAAAACTACACCGATTTTGGTAATACGCTAAATGGTAAGCTAGCATTACGTTATAACTTCACTAATAGCTTTGCACTGAGAGGTGCTGTAAGCACTGGTTTCAGAGCACCATCGTTACATCAACAATACTTTAGTAACTTCTATTCTGATATTGCTCAAAATGGCGGTGGTATTGTGAATAAAGGTATCTTCAATGGT
>DMPB01000091.1:23131-29824 GCA_003456175.1 Chitinophagaceae bacterium
ATCTTCAATGGTAATAGTGCCGCAGCTAGGGCTTTGGGCTTACCTGAATTAAAAGAAGAAACTTCGGTGAACTATAGTGTGGGTATTACTACCAAGCCTGCCAAAAATTTAGTAATTACTGCCGATGCGTATTTGATTGATATTAAAGATCGTATTGTAATTACAAGTAGCATTACCGACCCACGTATTACTGCTTTAGGCGTTGAAAGTGGCCGCTTTTTCACCAATGCTATTGATACTAGAACTGTTGGTGTAGATGTTGTAGCAACGTATCAGTTACCTATTAGTGCGAAACAGCGCTTCGATTTTGCGTTAGCAGCCAATTTCAATAAAACTGAAATTAGAGACCGCCACTTCCCTACTTCATTAAACAATATTGATCCGAACCAATATTTCGGTCCTGACCAACGTAGTTTGATTGAAACTAATTTCCCGCAAGCTAAGCATACCCTTACGGTAAATTATACATTGCAGCCATTTACATTTACCGTAAGGAACACTTACTGGGGTGTAGTAACCAGAGATGGATTCCCATTTGGTATTGTACAAGATCACAAGCCTAAAGTTACTACCGATTTGGCAGCAGCATATACGCTTAAAAAGAATACTACTTTAACCGTAGGTGTTAACAACTTGTTTGATGTATTTCCAGATGTGCAAGCATACGAAAACTCTTATTTCGGCGTATTTAAATACGCACCTGTACAAATGGGTGTAGCTGGTAATTATTTTTACACACGTATAACATATACGTTACCATAAGCACTACTTTGTTACATGCATAAACAAATAAGCACCCGTACCGCTCAGGCGATTGTAATATCGAACATGATTGGTACGGGTGTTTTCACTAGTATTGGCTTTCAATTAAGCAGCCTGCATAACACTTGGATTATACTGTTACTCTGGTTGTTTGGCGGTATCCTTTCATTGTTAGGGGCTTTTGCCTATTCAGAGCTTGGTACACGCTACCCAAACAGCGGCGGCGATTACATATATCTTTCAAAAATTATACATCCCATGGCCGGATATTTATCGGCATGGGCTTGTTTGTTGGTTGGCTTTTCGGCTCCGGTAAGTTTAGCTGCAATTGCATTTACCAAATACTTTCCTATTGCTGGAGTACCATCTAATGTAGTTGCTGTAAGTATTATTATAACCATTAGTGCGCTGCATAGCTTTACACTTAGCCATAGCAGTAAGCTACAAAACATTACAACGCTTCTGAAGGTAGTATTTATTGTAGTGCTCATAGCAATTGGTTTTGCAGCCATAGATACTTCTAAGAATAACGCAGTAGTATTGAGTGGAAACTTTTTGACGGAGCTGAGCAGTGGAGGTTTTGCGGTAAGCATGATCTATGTTTCATTCGCTTACACTGGTTGGAATGCAGCTGCGTACATTGCCGATGAAATTAAAGACGCTCAATACAAATTACCAAAAATTTTAATTAACAGCACTTTCGTTGTAACAGCCATTTACTTACTATTTCAAATTGCAGTATTATACAACGCAACATTTACCCAACTAGAAGGTAAAGAAGAAGCAAGCCTTATTGCATTTGAAAATATCGTTGGCAAAAATGGTGGCCGATGGATTGGTATTTTTATTGCATTACAACTATTAGCAACCATTAGCTCTTATGTTTGGGTAGGCTCAAGAGTTACATACACCATGGCACAAACCTATACTTTTGTTCCCCATGCTCATAAAGCTAACAAACATCAAATACCTGTTACCGCCATTTGGATTCACGCGGTTATAAGTATTGTTATGGTTCTAACCGGTTCATTTGAAAAAATACTTTTGTATGCAGGTTTTGTGTTGCAGTTAATGACTGCTCTAACCATAGCCAGCAGCCTTCTCTTAAAACCAACAAAGGCAACCTTCATAACACCATTGAAGCCTTGGCCGCAAATTATTTTTTTACTTTTTAGTGCTTATGTACTTGCATATACCATGTACGATAGACCGCTTGAGAGTTGCATTGGTATTGGCATAATTGCTTTAGGTGTACCCTTTTATTACCTTGGCAAGCAGCGAAAACATGTATAAAAAAAGGCATTCTATAGAATGCCTTTTTTTATTGTATTTACTTACGTAAATGATTTAGCTTTTAATACGACCTTTTTCACTCTCTAAACCAGTTTGGCGTTGACGGCTTGCTTTGATTTGATTACTACCAAAGCGATAGGTAAAGTTGATACGCACAGTACGACTTTCCCATGTACCACCTCCATTAATGATTGTACCAGCATAGTTACTATTAGCCTTCCATGGGGCTGTAAAGAAAATGTCGGTAACACTTACTTTAACAGTAGCCTTCTTTTGCATCAGTTGCTTTTGTAAGCCAACATCTAAAGCACCTTGGCTCTTTGTACGCCATGTACCACCCCACACACTCGGACCATTAAACCATCCGCTTACTTCAGCCGTATAATCTTTACCAAGGGTAAATGTGTGTTGCATATAAGCACCTACACCCCAAATGTTTAAATCAATTTTATTCGGTCCAAAAGTACCTTGATACTGTTGATAGTTCGTCCAAACATTGGCATACCCATTCCACCATTTTGTAATAGGTAACGGAGCACTAATATTCAAATTCCATATTTGTTGTGTAGCCAAGTTACGTTCTTGAATATAAGTGGCATTACCAATTGTATCCGTAATTTGAGTGCTAAAATCTTTCACTTTGCTATAACCAATAGTGGTATTAATCATACCCAAAAAAGTATGTGTTAACTGAATATTATCAGTGTATTGCGGGCGTAAGAATGCATTTCCTTTTTGGTAGGTTAATTCATCAAGTTTATTTTCAAATGGGTTTAAATCTTGATAGGTAGGACGATCGATTCTACGACTATAGTTCAAGTTTAATGTGTGCTTTTGATTGATGTTGTACGTTAATGCACCACTTGGGAAAAAGTCGAGGTAATTACGCTTCACTACCTGATCGGCTTGTATGATACCATCTTGACGCTGCAAATCGCCTTCACTATTAGTTTGTTCTGCACGTATACCTGCTTGAATACTCCATTTGGCGTTGATTTGACGGTTATAATTTACGTAAGCAGCATTCACATTCTCAGTATACTTGAAGCTATTGCTTTTATCGAGCAACTTCACATCGTTACCGTTAATAACGTTCCAAAAATCGAATGTATTTTTTGTAACCACATATGAACTTTTCACACCAAAGCCAAGTTTTCCCTTCCATTTATTCATTTCAACATCGGCTTTAATGGTATAAATATCAATATCGGTTGGTGTGCTGTTTCTATTGATAATGTTGTATAACGGATTGTTGTTACCATCTACATAATAATTCGGTTGCGTACTACGACCTGTACCTCTAAACAAACCATAATCGGCATCAACATTAATTTCTAATCCAGTAGTATCAGCATATTTGTAGTTGAGGTTATTATTCAAATTGGTTCTACTACCTGGAACATTGTTAAACGCATGCAAACGGCGTGCAAAGTTTTTGCTATTTGCACTGTAGATATCGGTAACACCGTACGAACCCCAGTTACCATCGCTTAGGCTACCATTTACCATTACACCGAAGGTGCTACGTTTAGTGGCAAAGAAATCGGCTCCCACTTTGAAATTATAATTCGGGAAGTTGTTTCTGTTAGTACTACGCTGAATAAATAAGGTATCGTTTTGTGTACGATCTAAATTGAGCGTATTTTCATAGATGCCCCAATTAGCACTTGCATTACCGAATATGTTCACCTTTTTATCACGATAATTCAAATTCAAAGCAACATTGTCTTTGGGGGTAACACCTTGCACAAATCCCGCATTTACACTACCGTTAGTGCCAAACTTCTTATTCTTCTTTAAACGAATATTAATTACGCCAGCGTTACCGCTAGCATCGTATTTAGCACTTGGGTTACTGATCATTTCAATAGCTTCAATATCATTGCTATTTAAACTCTTTAAATAAGCAGCTAAACTAGTGCCATCTAATTGCATCATTTTTCCATCAACATAAATACGAACACCGGTTTTACCCATCATGGTAATGTTATCATTATTATCGACCTGAACGCCGGGACTTTTTTGTAATAATTCTAATGCATTGCTACCAGTAGCGTTAATGCTATTTTCAACGTTAAATACAGTTTTATCTGCTTTTACTTCAATTAATGGTTTGCGTGAAGTAACTGTAACAGCATCTAATTTTTTTGACGTTTGTTGTAACGTAGTTGTTGCTACTGTAATAGGGGTTCCTGCATATTCAAACACGTTAGATGCAGTTGTTTCGTAACCAAGCAAGGTGTATCTGATAAAGTAGCTACCCTGCTTAACTGCAGCTAGCGAAAATGTACCATTAGCATCTGTTACAGCTGCTTTTGCAAGCGTACTGTCTTTTGCTTTTAATAATTGAATGGTTACAGCTGCTACAGGCTTACCACCTTCGCTTAATACCTTACCACTTATGGCTGCGTTTTGTGCATAGGTTGCAGCAGTTAGGGTTGAAAATAGTATGGTTAACAACCATACAAATTGCTTTCTCATCGTTTTGTTTTTTAGGTTTCTGGGTTATCTGTACGCAAAACGACTTCTTTTGTTACACCGTAACTAGCTAAATATGGATGAGTGCCCACTTCTTGCGGATATATGGTTACCGCTTATACTAGCGTTTTGAAGAACGGCTATGTATGTTGATGAATTGCACAGTGCGAATACATTTACCGTAAGGTTATATTCATAGTATAAAAAGCATAGGGTTCGCCAATGGCGAACCCTATGCTTTCGTATCATATACACTTACGTGTAAATGTGCTATTAATTACAATGTTTTCAAAACATCGTTCATGCTGCGAACTGCATCGGCACTTTTGTTGAATAACGCTTGCTCTGCATCGTTCAACGTAAAGTCAACAATCTTTTCCCAGCCTTGCTTGCCAATAATTACAGGTACCCCCAAGCAAATATCGTTTTGGCCATACTCGCCTTCTAGTCTCACGCAACAAGTAAATAGTTTCTTTTCGTCACGTACAATAGATTCAACTAAAGCAGCTCCGGCTGCACCTGGTGCGTACCAAGCACTTGTACCAATTAACTTTGTTAAAGTAGCACCACCTACCATTGTATCGTTCACAATAGCTTGTTGTTCTTCTTCTGTTAAGAAGTTACTTACAGGAACACTATTCCATGTAGCTAAGCGAATTAAAGGAATCATGGTAGTATCGCCGTGGCCACCAACTACCACTGCATTTAAATCGGCAGGGCTGCAACCCAAACGTTGGCTAATTTGATATTTGAAACGACTGCTATCTAGAATACCACCCATACCAATAATGCGGTGCTTAGGCAACCCTGTGCTTTGTAATGCCAAGTAAGTCATAGTATCCATTGGGTTACTAATAACAACTATAATGGCATCAGGGCTATACTTTAAAATGTTTTCACATACACCCTTTACAATACCTGCGTTAGTACCAATAAGTTCTTCACGCGTCATACCCGGCTTACGCGGAATACCACTTGTAATAACTACTACATCGCTACCAGCGGTTTTGCTGTAATCGTTAGTGCTACCGGTAATTTTAGTGTCGAAACCAAGTAAGGTAGCGGTTTGCATCATATCCTGAGCTTTACCTTCGGCCAATCCTTCTTTGATGTCTAGTAACACTAGTTCTTCGCATAATTCTTTGCGTGCAATGTTATCGGCACAAGTTGCACCTACTGCGCCAGCACCTACTACGGTAATTTTCATACGACTAAAATTTATAAGCGGTTGATGAATTTTTTGCACCGCAAAAGTACACCGCCACAAAGCATTTGCAGCATAAAAAACAAATATTTCGAGCCTTATGATGAGATTTTGTAGAACTGCTAACACAAATCACCTTACGGTAAATGATTATCAGCCATTTACCGTAAGGTATATGATAAAGCTCATTGAAATTTTGAATTTGTTAGAAACGTACCACCGGACATTTTAGTGATTTTCCGGTACTAAATACGCCTGTTTTAACCAAGCTAAATTCGTAGGCACCTTGGCCACCATTGAACGAACTTAAAGCACTACTTGTGGCATCATAATTAATGGTTAGCTTAAAATCGTTCCATTGATAGCCAACCATTGGTATAATGGCATCGGCATTGCGATAGTAAATTCCGGCAATAAGCTGTGTTGCACCATCGCCACTGAGGTTATAATTGGCATTAATACCTAATACCGTTTCAGTGGCCCTTGCCATTTGACTATAATACACGTTAGGGTTAATAATCCACTGATCATTGAGCTTAAAAGTGCCATTTAGAAAAGCGGTGTAACGCATGGGAACCTTAGCATCGGGGCTGTTACTAAAAAAAGATTCACTCGGTTGATTAATATGCGCTACAGCGATACCAGCATTAATGTATGTATTCTCAGATGGGAAATACGCATAATTTAAACCAACATTCAAATCGAAATAACCTACATTATTATTTAAAAACACCTCACCATTAGGCTGTGCTACATCAAAAAACTTACCGTTCCATTGGTTATCAAAAGTAAGCTTGGTTGGGTCTACACGTTTTTGTACATACCCACCCTGAAAGCCAATGCTTATAAGGCTTGCCAAGCCCAGTACCTGATGATAAGCAACTCTGCCTTGTATACGTGTTGCACTTAAATTACCACAGCCTGCACGGTCGGTACTAACAGCGCCGCCTACACCT
>DMPB01000091.1:30054-32633 GCA_003456175.1 Chitinophagaceae bacterium
GCCTACACCAACCCACCCATTTTCAAAGCGGTTGGCAAACAATTGTACATCGCCCCAGGCACTAAATGTTTTATATGGGAAAGGTGTAAGCGTAGCCCATTGATTACGATAGTTAACCCCTGCCCTCCAATCTACATCAGGTGCAAAACCTGTGTTGGCAGGGTTCACTAGCATGGGAGCATTAAAATATTGCGAGAAGTGCAGATCTTGAGCATTTACTTGCGTCAATAAAATACCCATAAGCAACATCCCTAAAAAGATGCGTTTGCCAGCGTAATGGATGGTATGTTGTATGCTTTGCTTCATTAGCGTTGCTTTTGCAAGCAGTAGTTATGGGTAATTTATCTTAATAATGTGATATCGCCTTTCTTTTGAAGTTTAGTACCATCTGAAAATTCTAGGTCGAGCACGTAGTTAAAAACATCTTGTGCTTGTAACACACCTTGGTATTTTCCATCCCAACCCTGATTAGGGTTGGTTCCTTGATATACTAGCTGGCCCCATCTATTAAAAATTCGCCAGTTCATACGAGCAATACCAAAACCACGTACACGAACAATATCGTTAATACCATCGCCATTAGGGGTAAAAGCAGAAGCTACATCTACCAAAGGCTCTACACTACTACGTAAGCTCACGCAACTATCGGCCTCGCACCCAAATTGATTGCGTGCTTTTAAACATACTTGAAACGTTGCACTACGTTGATAGATGTGTTGCACTAACGTGTCTGTTCTTGTGGTAACTAAGCTATCGCCATCACCAAAAAGCCAGCGATAATAATTACCGCCCGTACTTGTATTTACGAAAGTAACTGGCGTATTGGTTTCCGGTGGGTTGGGTGAAAAGCTAAACCTAACGGTAGGACTGCTACTTACCGTAATGGTAAAAGAGGTACTATCTACTAGATTACAAGTGCCGGGGTCGGTTGCAATGAGGGTGATACGATAGATACCCGGCGTATTATACAAGTGGGTTGGATTACGCTCGGTACTTGTAGTGCCATCGCCAAAACGCCAAAAGAAAGTTTGACCGGCAATAGATATATTATTAAAACTTGCGTTATAAGGAATACAACCACTTGGAGGCGTTGTAAATCGTGCCTCTACTGCTGCTGCTGCACGAATTACTTCGAAAGCAGTATCGGGAGCATTACAGTAATTGGTATCGGTTAAAATAAGGCGAACATTATAAGTTCCTGATGCGGCATAAGCTTTGGTTACTCGTTGGTTACCTGTTGTAAGTGTGGTGCCATCATCAAACAACCAAACAAAACTATTGTTACGAAATGGCTTATTGGGAGGTGGTACGCTGGTATTCACAAACTCGTACTTCAACGAGTCGCATGGTAATAATTTGATACTATTGAAACCAACAGTAGCATCATCATTTCTAACTCTGATATTCACGAAACTGGTATCGGCAATGTTACAAGTATTGCTATCGATAGCTATTAAACGAACTCTAAAGGTACCGGGAGCATTGAAAGTATGAGGTACAGTTGGCGTGGTAGTAGTAACATCGGCAGACCCATCACCAAAATTCCAAATGTATTTTTGGGCTATAGCAATAGTATCTGTGAAATTCACTAATAGCGGTACACACCCAGATGTATCTCTTGTACTGCCCGGAATACTACTTTTTAAACCACTACCCACACCAGCAAAATCAAGCGCTATTTTAAACACAGCAAGGTTACATTGAGCACCTTGCCCACCATTATTTACATCGCTATCAACACCTGCTGTAACAGGGAAGCCGCTTCCACCTTGCCCTTTACAACTGCACACAGCATGGTATATTACACCTTGGGCATCAAACCGGCTTGTTCCACCATCTACATGATCGCCGAAACCTCCAAATGCACCATATAACCCGCCATAGAGCTGCCGAACTGCATTTTTTTCTAATACAAATAAATAAAAATCGCTACCATCACCTTGAAAATTTGGATTAACAGGATTTACGATTGGCATACCATTGGTGCCCGCATTGGGGTAACCTTGCGAGCTATTAATGCCACCACCCCATCCACTTACGTAAACGTTCTCGCAACGATCTACCAGAAATGCTATGGGTGAAATATCTGGGTTTTGTTGGCCTTTACCAAAATTAGCACTATACACCCAAGCGTTTAAATCGGGATTAATTTTGGCTACAAACTGCTTGCCTGCTGCTTGGTTATTGTTATTGTTGAAAGGACTGTTACGTATCGTCCAAGCTGCCGTAGCTGTTCCCATAATGTACACAAAGCCAGCTTTATCGCATTGTATACCATACAACATATCGTTACCGTTATTACCCATGTAGGTAGTTGCCATTAGCTGCCCTGTTGTACCGTTGTACATGGCAATAAAACCATCGGTTTGCCCGCCTTGAAAAGTATTGTGAAGTACAGATTGATTATTAACCCCAGGTAAGTCGGTACTTGTAGTTGCTCCAGCTACATAAATATTGCCCGTGGTAGGACTAACATCGAGCACGAAACATGCATCTTGCCCTGTACCACCAAAGTGAGTTGCAAATACTACATTACTCAAGTTACTATTCAACAAAAGCAATAAGCCATCTTGGCCACC
>DMPB01000091.1:32894-36647 GCA_003456175.1 Chitinophagaceae bacterium
CCTGCTGTAGTAGGGAAATCGGCACTTTGGGTACTCGTTGCCAACAAAATATTACCTCTGCCATCTACATTAACTTCAGTACGAGCATCATCGCCATAATTGCGGCGAATAGTTTCTAAACCAGTAGGGTTTACAAATTTCGGACGAATATTAACACCATCGTCGCGTGTGCCACCAAGCCTTCTACTGCCTACAAGTGCTGTACCCGCAGCATTAAATCTGGTCAATACAATATCGTTCTGGCCACCAGGGCCATAATTGGCTACTGTAGTTGGATAGTTGCTACTAGAACTACGTCCGGCGATAATTAAATCGAACCCATCAACTACCAAACTGTGCGGCTGCTCGTTACCAGTGCCTCCTAAATAAGTGCTGTATAACTGGGTAGAACCGTTTGACGAGAATTTAGTGATGGTCATGTCAAAACCACCAGAACTGCCCTCTGCTACACCACCTTGAAATTGGTTAGGTGCAATACCATTAATACGACGATAACCAGTTGCAAACGCTACACCACCGCCATATAAATTACCTAATCCATCGTAGGTTGCAGTATATCCCCAATTATCGGCACTACTACCAGAGTAGGCTGAAAAAATAAGCACCGGATCTATTACCAATGTTTTTGTTTTATCGTAAGGTGCTGCTACAAACCGTACGATGTTACCACCTTCTACTACATATTTCACATACACTTCTTTGCGGCCTTCAGGCGAAGAAGTGTAACTGTATGGCTTTGCTTCTTTTATGGTGGCTACACTAGTAGGTATTACAAGTGCACCTTCATTTACCGTAAGGTTGGTTACACCATTAAATTGCAAACGAATTTGATTGATATCGGCTCCGGGCTTCACAATAAAATCGTACTTCACTTTACCGTTATCGGTGTAGTAACGAACATCAATTCCATTGTAGATATTTTGGTAGGTTACTGCTTGAAAAATACCACAGCCACTAGCCCATTGATTAGGATTGTTACCTAAAAAATAATTGTTATACTTTGTTAACTTTTTTTCAGATATAATATTAGCATTTGAATTGGCGCCAGCAAAACTTACTTCGTAATAGTGCGTTCTGAGTAATAAGTCTTCTTCCCTTGCGGGTAAAGGTTGATGCGGCTTACCAATGCCCTCTTTTTCGCCATGATAATGACCACTATAAAACTCTGCAATAGTATTAACATCGTCGGGATGATGCAGCGCCATTTTATACCCGCTAGACTGCAGAAAAATGGCACCAAACGATAACTGACCTTTAAAACGAACTTGATTATCCCACTGACCTTTATTCTCTACAAACTCAATGTATTGTGCGTTACTTTCGGTAACAAATGCAAGACTCGCAGCTATAATGAGCATTCGCCAAAACCAAGCCAATGCTACCCTTTTTTGACTAACTGCATCTCTAGCTTTGGCCAATAATGGCTTTCGCTTGGCATGAAATACTTGGGGGTAATATGTAGTATATACTTTCAACAATTGTAGGTTAATATAACAATTAATATCGTAACGTTAAAACCTACTAAATGTTGCTAAGAAATTTTACTCCAACCTGTTTTTCCTTTTTGCGACATCAAGTAATGTCTTAACCTTTCGTGCTGTGGCAAGCTAAGGTTTTCATCGCTAGTAACCAGCATTTCGGCTTGTTCTTTAGCAACTTCTAACATTGCTTTATCATTTATCAAACTAGCTAACTTAAAATTAAGTGCACCACTTTGCCGCGTTCCTTCAATATCGCCAGGGCCACGTAGTTCTAAATCTTTTTCTGCAATTGCAAAACCATCGTTAGTAGCACACATTATTTTAATACGTTCACGAGCTTCGTTGCTTAACTTGCTACCTGTTATGAGTACGCAATAACTTTTTTCGCTGCCTCTGCCAACGCGGCCTCGTAACTGGTGTAACTGACTTAACCCGAACTTCTCAGAACTCTCAATCACCATTACTGTTGCGTTTGGCACGTTCACCCCTACTTCAATTACGGTAGTACTCACCATAATTTGGGTGTCGTTTTTAACAAAGCGTTGCATGTTCATCTCCTTTTGATCGGCAGGTTGCCGGCCGTGTACCATGCTAATCCAATACTTTGGTTCAGGAAAGTAAGATTTCACTTGCTCAACGCCTTCCATCAAGCTTTCGTAGCTTAGTTTTTCACTCTCTTCGATTAAAGGATAAATGAAGTATGCTTGCCTGCCTTTTGCGATTTCGGTTCTAACGAACTCCATCACAGATGCTCTAGCCATTTCGTTACGGTGTACGGTATGAATCGGCTGCCTGCCCGGTGGTAGTTCATCCATTACAGAGTAATCTAAATCGCCATACGCTGTCATGGCTAAGGTACGTGGTATGGGTGTTGCAGTCATTACCAATACATGTGGTGGTAAGCTTGCTTTTTCCCAAAGCCTGGCACGTTGTGCTACCCCAAAGCGATGCTGTTCATCTACAATAGCAAGCCCCAAATTCGCAAATTGCACTTTATCTTCAATAACAGCGTGTGTGCCAACTACCATTTGTATAGAGCCATCTTGCAAGCCCGCCAATGTTGCCTTACGCTCGGCTGCTTTGGTACTACCGGTAAGGAGTTTGATTGTAACGGGCAGATCTTTTAATACATCGCTCAGTCCGTTAAAATGCTGTTGCGCTAAAATTTCGGTAGGCGCCATCATACAGCTTTGATAACCATTATCGGCCGCTAATAACATGCTTAACAAAGCCACCATTGTTTTCCCAGAACCAACATCGCCTTGTAATAAGCGATTCATTTGCTTGCCCCTGGCTGTATCTATTCTAATTTCTTTGATTACTCTCTTTTGAGCTCCTGTTAGCTCGAATGGTAAGTAATGATTATAAAAATCGTTGAAAAGGGTACCTACTTTTTCAAATATTACCCCTCTGCTAGTTTGGTGGCGTTGCACTTTTACGAGTTGCAGCCGTACTTGTGCGATAAACAGTTCCTCGAATTTTAGGCGGCGTAATGCAGCATCGTAATCGGTTGGGGTTGGCGGAAAATGTATGTATTTAAAAGCCTCATAACGCCCTATTAATCGTAACGACTGTAACAATGTATCAGGTAGGTTTTCCGGCAAATCGGCAGGTTGTATGGTTTGCAGCAATACTTCTGTAAGCTTGGCTAATTGCCTTCCATTCAACCCTTTCACTTTCAATTTTTCTGTACTCGGATAAATGGGATCGAGCACGGGCTTGCCTTTTACCGCAAGGTTATTAAATGCTTCCATTTCGGGATGCACCATTTGTGGCCTACCATTAAAATAACCGGTTTTGCCATATACCAACTTGCTTTGCCCGACTTCTAAAGCTTTTTGTACCCAACTAATACCCTGAAACCATGTGAGTTCTAGTGTTCCGGTACTATCTTTCAAATGAGCTATCAGGCGTTTGGCACGGCCGGCACCCGTTAACTCAACGTGTACAATAACACCTGCTACTTGTATGTAATCGGTATCGGGTTTGATATCGGCGATACGACTTACGCTTGTTTTATCGAGATGGCGTAACGGAAAATGGTTTAATAAATCGCCAAACGTGAAAATGTTGAGCTCTTTACGCAGCATATCGCCACGTACAGGCCCAACACCTTTTAAATATTCTATGGGAGTATCTAAGTTATACAAGCGTTATAATTTCCGATGCGGCAATATACTTGGCTTTCAAATACTGTACTTAGAATTATACCTTACGGTAAATGTATACGCACCGCTTAAAACGCACCAGAAAATACAAATAGCATTATAAC
>DMPB01000091.1:36851-37562 GCA_003456175.1 Chitinophagaceae bacterium
TATGGCAATAGCAACATCATTTACCGTAAGGTAGCTACCATTGCTTTTATTTTTGATTGTAAGCCATTGCTTACAGGTGTAACCGGCAAGCGTACGATGTTGCTTACAATACCTAACTCGTATAAAAATGCTTTAACACCAGCAGGATTGTTTTCGGCAAAGAGCATATCGTAAGCTGGTAACAATTGATACTGTAGTGCTTGCGCCTCTTTAAATTGATAGTTTAAGGCATGTGCAATGAGGCTGCTAAATTGCTTAGGGAAGCAATTCGCTGCAACACTAATTACACCTTGCATGCCGCAAGCAATTTGTGCCATGGCCAAATTATCGTCGCCACTAACTACTAAAAAATCGCTGGGTACGTTTTTAATGATTTCCATACACTGTGCCATATCGCCACTTGCTTCTTTGATGCCTACTATGTTCGGCACATCGTTGGCAAGGCGAATGGTGGTTTCGGCTGTCATATTTCTTCCAGTACGGCCAGGCACATTATACAGTAGTATGGGTTTATTGCTAGCTTCTGCGAAAGCTTTGTAGTGTGCATATAAGCCCTCTTGACTAGGCTTATTGTAGTAAGGGGCAGCACTTAAAATGGCTGTTATGCCATTTAAGTCGAAATGTTGTAGATCTTCAATGAGTTGTTGGGTATTATTACCACCTACACCTAACACAACTGGTACACGATTATTCACTTGCGTTACCGTAAAT
>DMPB01000131.1:0-774 GCA_003456175.1 Chitinophagaceae bacterium
GGCTATCAGCGTAACAATAGGGGCGATATCTTAATTAGTCCTACGACTGGCCTTCCGGTAAATGATCCTATTTTCCGTATTCGTGGCGATAGAAATCCAGACTTCACGTTAGGTACATTAAACAGCTTCCGTTATAAAAATTGGAACCTAAGCTTCCTTTGGGATTTGAAAGTAGGTGGCGATGTATTTAATGGAACGCACATGTTCATGACCATCAATGGTAAGAGTAAGCAAACTGCCGACCGTATGACTCCACGCGTAATTCAAGGTGTTTTACAAGATGGCAGAGAAAATACTGCTAACCCAACTGTGAATAATATCGTTATCACACCTTATTACAACGAACAATTCTATGGTAGCGTAGCCATGCCAGAAGAAGCATACATTGAAAAAGATGTTAACTGGTTCAGATTAAGAGATTTATCACTTAGCTACATGTTCACCCAAAAGCAAACTCGCCTTATCAAGCAAATCAAAACTTTAAGTGCATTTGTTACGGTTAACGATTTAATACTCATTACTAACTATACTGGTGCCGACCCAGCTGTAAATGGTACAACTGCAGGTGCACGCGGTGTAGGTGGTTTCGGTTTCGACTATGGTAGCCTTGCAACACCAATTAGTGTTAACGTAGGTATCAGAGCCGGTCTTTAATCATCTAAAACAAAAATGAACATGAAACATAAGTTTATAAAAATAACAACAACAGCCCTTGCAGCATTGATGGCTGTTACAGGCTGTAATAAAAAAATAGACGAAGCATTCACAAACCCT
>DMPB01000131.1:1016-4329 GCA_003456175.1 Chitinophagaceae bacterium
CAAACCCTAACGCCACCGTTAGAGTACCGGTAGAAACTATATTACCCGGTTTAATTGGTAACATGACGGGTAATGCCTCTGGTGCTGGTAGCGGTTATGGTACTGCTAATGATGCCCTTTATATTGGTCGCTATGTACAATACTGGGGTACTAACACAGCCAATAACCAATTCGATCAAATGGGTGGAGCTACTGGTGGTAGCGATATCCTCGGCGGTGTTTGGGCATCTCATTACTATGGGATGGGACAAAACCTCAATCGTATGGTTGAGTGGGCTGCTGAAGAGAAGAAATGGGACTATGTTGGTGTTGGTTATGCCCTCCGCTCTTGGAGTTGGTTAATGCTTACCGACATATACGGTGAAGCCATTTTGAGAGAAGCTTTTAATACTAGCCTACTTACTTTCAAGTACGATACACAAGAAGATATCTATGCTGAAGTAAAACGCACTGCCAAACTGGCCATCGAAAACTTGGATAAAACAGGCGATAATGTTAGCCAAGCCAACTTAGCTAAAGGCGATGCATTCTTTTACAATGGCGATGTGAACAAATGGAAGCGCTTCGTTTACGCTACCCTAGCTCGCTTGTATAACAGAACTACTAATAAAGCTTCTTACAAGCCTGACTCGGTAATTTACTATGCAGACTTAGCTATGCAAACCAATGCTGATAATGCTATGCAAAAGTTTGCTAACACCGGTGTTACTGGTACCTCTAACTTTTTTGGTCCTATAAGAAACAACTTTGGTGCACTTCGCCAAGGTCAATACATTGCCAACCTAGTAAATGGTACTAACACACTCTACACAGGTGTTGAAGATCCTAGAGCTTGGTATATTTTGCGTGAGAATACTAATGGCACCATTAGAGGTGTTGAACCTAGCCGTGGTGCTGGTACCCTTGCAGCTAACGATCAGCCTAGAAATTTCTGGGGTGGCACTTTCGGTGTAACCTTACCACCAGCTCAAGATACCGGTTGTCGTTTCATGTTTAAAAACGGGTCGCCTTTCCCAATATTCACAGCTTCAGAAATGCAGTTCTTAAAAGCAGAAGCATTGTTCAGAAAGAACGACCGTGCGGGGGCTCGTCAGGCTTATATCCGTGGTATCGATCTTCATTTCGATATGCTTACAGAAACTTATAATGCTAGCGTACCAGCAGCCCGACAAATTACACCAGCTATGAAGCAAGCATTCCTTGCCAATACAACCATAGTACCAGCTGCAAACGATCTAACATTAAGTCATATCATGACGCAGAAGTACATTGCCCTGTTTGGTTGGGGTAGCCTTGAGACTTGGGTTGATATGCGTAGATACCATTACACAGATGTTGTTGGAGGTTCGCAAGTATATCGCGATTTCATTCCACCAAGTGGTACATTATTATTCTTGAACAATAATGGCAAGCTAGTATACCGTTGCCGTCCTCGTTATAACTCTGAATACATTTATAATGTACAAGAGCTCGACAGAATTGGTGCCTTAGCGCTCGATTATCACACTAAAGAACAATGGTTTAGTCAACCTTAATTGTTTATCAACTCATTAAAAAAGCAATTATGTTATTGAAAAAAATATCAACTTGGGGTACGGCCGCGTTGGCAGGTGCAATTGTACTTGCCGCTTGTGAACGCGATTACGAATCTGTACAAGTTAACAATACACAATTAGGTGACAGAGCTTACCTAAAAATCATTAACAGCACAATTAATAGTGCTAGAAACTTTATTTCTATAGATGGTGCTCGCTTAAATGGTGCCGCTCTATTATATAGCAATACAAGCGCTTTCTCCGTTAGTTTATTCCCGCAACAAAACTCGGGTGCTTATGCTGCTGTTCGCTCTGGCACTGTGCGTCTTGTTATGGCCGATACGCTTACAACAAGTACGCAACCTGCCTATAACCAGTCGGTAACACTCAACCCTAATACTTACTACACCCTTTTCAGTTACGATACTGTGAATGCTGCTAAGTATTTATTAATACAAGACAACTTCCCTTCTTTTTTCTCAGTAGATACAACCGCTGCCATCCGCTTTGCTAATTTTATGCATGCACCCGCAGCAGCCAATGCTCCTAATGTAGATTTTGTATCTGCGAGAATGGGCTTACTTGCTTCTAATGTACCATTAACAGGTGTAACACCATTTAACGGCCGTTTTAGAGCAAATATTACAGATACGTTGTTTGTACGTCCAACAGGTACTAGTACCAATTTGTACAACTTCACCATCAATGCACTACCACGCAGAAGTTATACGATTGTTTGGAGAGGTCGCTTCACTAACACCACAGCATACAACGCTTCTACGAATGGTTGGGGTCGTCACTTCCAAATTGTAACACATGATGTTACGCGTTAACCATTTACGTAAGTAACATGTACAATAAAAAAAGCTACAATACATATTGTAGCTTTTTTTATACTATTTATGGTACACCTTACGGTAAATGAAGTAGCTATTTAAACCATTAAAGAATTCTAAAACCAACACCTAATTGCCATTGTTGGTTACGCCATTTATCTTTTCCATCTACATTGTTAATATTTGAAACACCAAAGTTATAACGACCATACAAGCGGAAAGCAGATATATTCAATTGAGCACCTGCCAACATACTAACATCGCCATTTTTAAATGCTTCACGACCATTTTGAAACAAATTCTGGTTATCATTCATAAGAATGCTAAACTGAGGGCCAGCTTGTAACGTTAACATCTTCGAAACATTCACACGCAGTAATACAGGTATGCTCAAATAATTCAACTTAATACCCTCGCCTTCTGGTGAAGCTATACCAAGATTATTGTAGATACTCGAAAACCCTGATGCCACTTTAGTATTGGTTTGACTAAAAAGTACTTCGGGTTGTATACCAACATGCTTATTAAAATCGAGCTCAATGAAACCACCGAATTGATATCCTAATTTATACTCATTACTAAAGCTAACACCATCGAGCTTTGTTAAGTTGGCACCTGCTTTAGCGCCAATTCTAAACCCTTGTGCTTTTGTTGCGGTTGCTCCTAAGAACAACAAAGCAGCAGCCATAACGATTTTTTTCATAGTTGTTTATGATTTATAACGCAATCATAGTTCAATTCTTGTGCCACAATTGCTAATGCAGTATTAAAGTTAGCAGCTACTCTTCTTCAGCCGTGTTTTTAAGTGCCATCAATAAAGTATATGCTCCTTGTGTTACAATTGATTTTCCATCGAATATTTCGGCATTAAGTACTTGAATAAACCCCTTTTCTTTAACACCTGTTTTTACAGGCATCATCGTGAATTTATTATTACCATTT
>DMPB01000131.1:4572-9225 GCA_003456175.1 Chitinophagaceae bacterium
TATTACCATTTGCTATAAATACATAATCGGCGCCATCAAAATGTACAATAGCCGATTCTTGAATTGCAGAAGTTGCAACAGCATCTACCTCAACATCGGCATTCATATACATACCGGGTATGAGTTTTTTATCGTAAGCTTCAAAATGGCAGTGTACTTCTGCAGTTCTATTCTCGGCAATATCTTTACTAATTAAAATAATTTCACACTCGTATTTTTTCGCTGGGTTACTATTGGTATAAGCAATTACTTTCTGCCCTAGTGCCAGGTGAATCAAATCTTTTTCAAACACCTTTAAATTCAAGTGAATATCGTTCGGATTTACCAACTCAAACAATACATCTGATGGCGTAATATACTTACCAATGTTAACATTCACCTTTGATACAAAACCATCAATAGGTGCATATAACCGTACATTTTTAGTGATGGTACTTTCTGTAAGTGTAGCTGGATTGATGTGTATCAACTTCAACTTTTCGGCTAAAGCTTGGCATTGTATGTTAGTAGTTAACATATCGGCTTTAGCTTGTTCTAATTGCTTATCGCTACTTGCTTTTGTTTCGTTAAGTTGTTGCTGACGCTTATACTCTGCTTTGTACAACTCAAGTTTTGCTTTTGCCGTAAGGTAATCTTGCTGCAATTGAATGTATTGTTGATCTTCTAATACTGCAATAACCTCACCTTTATTCACATGCATACCGGGTAGCAAATGTGTAGATTGTAAATAACCGCCTAAAGGCATACTTACCGATACTAAGTTCTGAGGTGGCACATCAATTTGACCTGTAACCTTAATCACAGAAGACAGCTGTTGCATTGTGATTGGATGCATTTGTAAGTTAGCCTTCTCAACTTGTGCAGCTGTAAGCGTAAGTTCTTGTGTTGATGCTTCTTTAGCTGTAGCTGTATTTGCAGCTTCTTGTTTGTTACCACAAGCAAGTAATAACACACAGCAAGCGATATAAATATATAACGATTTCATATTTTATTTTTATAGCATTAATTATTAACGAGATACTGTAGTTGAATAGTAGCATTGTTCAATGCTTCTAATTTATCAATGTATTCTAGCTGCGTTTGAATTGCCTGATTCACCAACAGCACCCACTCTAAATAATTGATATCGCCTTTTTGCAATTTTAAATTTGCAGTTTCTATAATTTGCTTGGCTTTAGGTAGCTGTATTGTGGTTGCTAATTGTACTAACTGTAATTGTGTAGCTAGTTTATTAATAGCTTGTTGATACTGTTTTTTTAAACTTGCCAATTGATGCTCGTATCCGATAGTAGCAATAGCAATATTCGTTTGTGCGGCTTTTACTCTTGCTTTTTGTGCCTTAGCAAAAATGGGAATACCTACACCTACTTGTGCCATGTTGAATCGATTATTGGTAGTATACAACTTTTCATCGGCACCAAAGCCTCTAAAAGTTTGATTAACATATCCTAAATTAAATTCAGGCAACAGTTTGGTTTTCTCTAATTGGTAATTAGCATTAGCAATTGCCTGCTGTTGCTGCCACCATAACATCTGTGGGTGTTGTGCCAGCAGTGCGCTATCCATGGCTGTTAAAGCATTGTACTGTGGGGCATTTACCGAAAGGTGTATATCGCCAGGTTCTTGTAATAACCATTTTAACTGCAACAGCGCTTCTTGCCGTAGGTTATTCCATTGCATTACTTGCTGCTCAATACTGCTTCGCTGTAGCAATGCATACGATGCTTCTAACACATTGGCTTCACCAGCTTTCAATCGTGCTTCGGCACGTTGCAATAGCTGTTGTTGCAGCGTATCGGCATAACGCAATAATTTAATACGTTCATCAATAACAACAGCCTGATAAAACCAAGTAGTTACCCAACGTTTTACTAGAAACTCGCTATAAGCTACTTGCTGCTGGGCCAACTTCCACTCGTGCAGCAGCAATGCCCGCTGACGTTGATAGGCAACCGGCAGACTAAAGCTTTGATTTACAGCTAACTTATTATCGACTAAAGCACTGTTGATTTGTCCGACTTCAGCTAGCACATTTGTTGGTGGCAAATACACAGCAGTTTGTTGCATTTGCTCTGCATATTTCACTTTTAAACGTTCTTGCTGCAAGTTCAAATTATGTTTCAATGCAGTATCAATAGCTTCTTGTAATGTATAAGACTTTACTGTTGTAGCTTGACTATGTACTTGCGTAAATGGAATGGTACCTAGCAATAATAATAACGTTGCAGCTACGGTATGCTTTTTATGAGGACTATTACCACCACCCTCAAACATGAGATACAGAATTGGTAAAACAAATAATGTAAGTAAGGTAGCAATTAACAATCCCCCAATAACTACAGTAGCTAACGGCCGTTGTACTTCTGCACCTGCACCATTGCTCAATGCCATAGGCAAGAAGCCCAACGATGCCACGAAGGCAGTCATTAAAACAGGTCTTAAACGCACTTTTGTACCCATTACAACTACACGTTTTAAATCGTGTACGCCACTCGCTTTAACACGGTTAAACTCTGCAACAAGTACAATACCATTTAATACAGCAACGCCAAACAATGCAATAAATCCGATACCCGCACTAATACTAAATGGCATACCTCGCAAGGCTAAAAACAAAATACCACCAATTGCAGAAAGTGGAATAGCTGAATATATCAGTAATCCATGCTTTACTGAACCAAAGGCAAAGAATAACAAGATGAATATCATAATGAGGGATACGGGTACTGCAATCATTAAACGTTGTTTGGCTTCGTTGAGGTTTTCAAATGCTCCGCCATAAGTAACATAATAGCCTACCGGAAACTTAATTTGCTGTTCTACTTTTTGTTGTACTTCTTGTACAATACTTTGTACATCGCGGCCACGTACATTAAAGCCAACTACGATCCTACGTTTTGCATCTTCACGTTGAATTTGATTTGGCCCGTTTTTAATACTTACATCTGCTAATTGATGTAATGGTATTTGTGTACCATTGGGTAATGGTATCAAGAGATTTTGTATGTCGTCTATATTTTGGCGTTGTTGCTCACCCAACCTAACTACAACATCAAAACGCTTTTCTCCTTCAAAAACTAGGCCGCCACTTTGACCTGCAAATGCCGTATTCACAATACGATTAATATCGGCAATATTGAGTTGATATTGTGCAATAGCTGCCCTATCGTATGTAATAACTACTTGAGGCATACCAGTTACTGGTTCTACATATACATCTTGCACACCTTCTACTTTACTCACAATTGTACCAAGGCGAGCAGCATTTACCGCAAGGGTATCTAGATCTTCTCCAAAAATTTTACATACAACATCTTGGCGAGCACCAGTCATTAACTCATTAAATCGCATTTGAACAGGATATTGAAAACCTGTTGTAATACCAGGTACTACCGCTAATGAAGCACTCATTTTTTCGGCCAACTCGTCGAAGGTTGTAGCGGAAGTCCACAGACTTTTATCTTTTAAAATCACCATCATATCACTTGCTTCCATAGGCATTGGGTCGGTGGGCACTTCGCCACTACCAATTTTTGTAACTACTTTTTCAACCTCAGGAAACTCGGCTTTTAAAATGCCAGCAGCTTTTTGAGTGAAAGCAATTGTTGTGTTCAAATTACTACCGGTTAACACCCTTGTATCAACAGCAAAATCGCCTTCTTCTAAAGCCGGAATAAACTCACCACCTAATTGCGACAACACAACCATCGCCAAGGCAAATAAGCCCAGTACACTTGCGATAGCAACTTTAGGAAAATTTAAAATACGTTCTAATTGATGCTGATACCAACGTTCTAATCGAAACATCATTTTATCACTCCAATTCGGTTGATGTTTGATTTTTTTACTTAACACCAATGCACTCATCATAGGTATATAGGTAAGCGATAAAATAAATGCACCAATCAATGCAAAAGCAACGGTTTGTGCCATTGGTTTGAACATTTTACCTTCAATACCTTGCAATGAAAAAATGGGTAGATATACGATTAAAATAATAATCTGACCAAACACAGCACTGTTCATCATTTTACTTGCAGAGGTATGTACTTGCTTATCCATTTCGGGCTGTGAAATTTTATTCACGTGCGAAAATGTTTTGCTGTGCGATAGTTGGTGCATAACGGCTTCAACAATAATTACAGCACCATCTACAATTAACCCAAAATCTAATGCACCAAGACTCATCAGGTTACCACTTACACCAAACATATTCATCATAATAATGGCAAATAACATAGCAAGTGGAATCACCGATGCTACTAATAAACCAGCTCTTAAATTACCTAAAAACAATACGAGGATAAACACAACAATCAAGGCACCTTCTAACAAGTTTTTCTCAACAGTGCTTATAGCATTATTCACCATTTTAGTTCTATCTAAAAATGGTTCTATCACAACTCCTTCAGGTAAGGTTTTTTGAATAGTAGTAATTCTTTCTTTAACGTTTTTTATTACCTCACTACTGTTAGCACCTTTCAACATCATTACAACAGCTCCAGCAACCTCACCTTTATCGTTATAACACATGGCACCATAACGTGTTGCGAAACCAATATTAATAGTAGCTACATCGCGTAAGAAAATGGGAGTTCCTCCTATGGTATTTTTTACAGCAATGTGCTCTATATCGGCTTTTGTACCAATTAA
>DMPB01000131.1:9466-12683 GCA_003456175.1 Chitinophagaceae bacterium
ATTAAGCCTTCGCTTCGAATAAACAAAACAGTTGGCCCTTTTTCTATGTAAGCGCCGCCCGTATTTTGATTATTCTTCTCTAATGCTGCGAATACATCGTCAATCGTTAAATGATAAGATTGTAGTTTATTAGCATTTACGGCTATTTCATACTGCTTTAGCTTACCACCAAAGCTGCTTACTTCTGCAACACCTTTCACACCTAACAATTGCCTACGTACAATCCAATCTTGAATGGTTCTCAATTCGGTTTCATTGTACTGATGCTCATACCCTTTTTTGGGGCGCACCACATACTGATATATCTCACCCAAACCTGTAGTTATAGGTCCTAACTCAGGCATACCAATGCCCTTAGGAATAATTGCCTGAACCTTCTGCAAACGCTCTGCCACTTGTTGCCTAGCCCAATACACATCTACATCGTCTTCAAAAACAATGGTTACTAACGATAATCCAAAGCGTGAGAAACTACGTACTTCCTTAATGCCATGAATATTACTATTTGCTTGTTCAATCGGAAATGTTACTAACCGCTCAATATCTGTTGCACCAAACGACGGAGCTACTGTAATAACCTGAACCTGATTGTTCGTAATATCAGGCACGGCATCTATCGGAAGCTTAGTGGTTTCATAAATACCAAAAAAGAAAAGCCCTATCGTTAATAAACCTACAATCAGCTTATTACGAATCGAAAATTGAATAATATGATCTAACATAAAAATATTTGTATCATGATACCTTACGGCAAATGTTACCGCACCAACTAACCCTATATATGCAATTGCTTACAATTGTATATACGCGAGGCTACTCACCTTACGGTAAATGAATAACAAAGAAAACTATTAAGCCATTCGCGGTGGCTGAAAAACAGAAAAGAAGGGATGACACTCAGGAATCGCATCATCTAAAGGCGATAAATAAGCTTGAGCAATACCATTGGTATTCAGCATATCAATACAATGATCAGTACTGTTTGGTAGCGGTAGTGGTATATGACACCAATCTACATGTTGTGCCTTGAAAGGCAACTCCATATCTTGTTGAAAATCGGCATCTTTTTGCTGTACTTCTAAATAATGCAACTTCAAGAAAGCCATTAACGACATGGTGGGATTTTCTTGTCGGTGTTCTTTAAAATGTTGCACTAATAAAGGCAGCTTACAAAGCTCTCTCAACTCTGTACCACCTAACAAGTACAAACAAGTTACTAATATGGTAATAACCCTTTTCAATGGGATAAAGTTACATCAGATTTATCGAAAGGTTCGCATTTTTGTAAGCAAGCGAAGTAAACTACCTACATGGCTAGCAACTATTATCAAATATTAGAGATACCGATACATGCAACACTAGCCGAAATCAAGCAAGCTTACAGGCGACTTGCTAAAAAATATCACCCCGATGTTAATCCGAATAACACAACAGCTCAAGCACTATTTACAGAAATTCAAAAAGCCTACAGTGTACTAAGCGATGAACAATTAAGACATCAATACAATATCAACCAAGGCATTTTTGGTACGAAACAACAAACCATTGTGTTTTCTATCAATAACTACTTACAACGCTGGCAACATTTGGCACAACAGGTTACGCAAGCCGATCCGCATCGACTAAACTTAGATGGCATTCTCTTACAGATGGAAAAATTGTTAACCAATTATGAGGTATTACAATTTCGTCAAACTGCCGATGATCGAGCCTACCAACAGTTACATGTACATGTAATCACAACCATTACGCCACTCGATAAGCAGAGCCTTCAATACATCATACCGCAGCTATTGCCTTTACAATTTACCGTAAGGCAAGAAAGCGATTTTCACAACATACTCGTTCAAAGAAAAACAGCACAGCTTTGGGCTATACTGCTGCCGGTGCTCATGTTCGTAATTGCTATTGTACTGTGTATTATACTTGCTACAACCTTTACAACATAGGCGATGCAATCGCATCGCCTATTTGAAATATGAATGATGATATACTTACGTAAATGTTTATCGTAATACAGTTACACTACCACTGTATTTTTCAGTTTTACGTAATGCTTCATTATAGTATTCTACGATATAGTAATAAGTAGCGATAGCAACGTTTTTACCACCTTGTGTACCATTCCAACCGGACTGCGAATCACGTGTTTCAAAAACTTGCTGGCCATATCTATTAAAAATGCTGAAACGGTACTGCTTAGGGAAGCATTTTAAATCGGGTTTGAAGATATCGTTAATGCCATCGCCATTAGGGCTAAATGCATTTGCTATTTTAAAATCGCAACTACAATCAACAAAATTTACCTGAATACTATCTCTAAAAGTACAGCTATTTAACTCAGCTTCTACCCAATACAAGGCTTGCTTATTAATGGTATAAAACGAGTCTACCCCCCCAGTACTCCACTCATAACTTGCACCCGGGTAACTAACACGTTTAGTAACTTCAAAACCATTACAAAGCGTTGTATCACGCCCTAAGCTAATAATTGGCAAAGGCTTTATACTTATAAGCGTACTATCAGCATTTAAGCATCCAATAAAATTAGCCACAGAACGATAATAACCTTGTGAGGCTGCAGTATGTGTAACACCAGTACTACCATCGTACCAAGTTATTGTAGTACCAGGTGCTGGCAAGTTCACCCTAATCGTGTGTATATAACCATCGCAAATGGCGGTGTCGTTTGGCATTTGGTAGAAATTAACCGGATTAAGCCCAACTCGAATAGTATCATACACGTTACAACCAGTTACAGTTCTTGCTCGCACCCAATAAGTACCGCTATCGGTAATGGGTAAATTTTGTGTGGTAGCACCAGTATTCCATAAAAACTGTACCAAAGGCCCTTGCAACTGAGGTCGCAATACATTCGGGTTTGTTTTACAGAACAACGTATCGTTCCCTAGCGATACAGCAATTGTATTTTCTAAGGCAACAATAATCGTATCTCTATTCCTACAACCAAAGCTATTTTCTGCAAGCACGGTGTACGTTCCCGGTGTGCTAATACTCACTTGCGTACCAATGGCTCCATTATTCCAAGAATAATTGGTAACATTTTGTGGGTTCGTTACTTGTAGGGCAATCGTTTGATCTCTACAAATAGTTGTATCTGGCCCAGCGTTAGGTTTAAGTGGTATAGGATATGCCAACATATTTACAACCGTATCAAATACACAACCAGCACTATCTATCAACCTAAAGGTATGAT
>DMPB01000131.1:12921-13408 GCA_003456175.1 Chitinophagaceae bacterium
TCTATCAACCTAAAGGTATGATCATAACTACCCGCCGTTGTAAAAGATACTCTAATGGAATCGTTACTATTATACACCTGCCCTGCTGCAGGTAACCAACGAGCACTCGCAATACCTACTCTATAATCTTCTGTACCTGTTGAAAGGTTCGGATTAAATCTTAAGCCCCATGTGAAAATGTAGCCATTATCTACACGCTGGTGGTCACCAATTTTCAACACCCAATTACCATTCAGAGGGCTGCCATTAAATGCATTAAACGAGTTGGCACTAGCATAAGTGCCTGAATCAACAATAGCATTTGTTCTAGAAGTACCACCGTTATCAATAAAGGTTCTAGTAGGTGCTGCACCTTGATCTAAGCGAACATTAAACTGTGGACTTATAGAGAATCCATAAGTATACCCATTCCCAGGTATTTGTGGTCGTGTTTCATCATCTACTGGTTCTCCTAAAAATCTGCTACCACCACTATTACTATAAGGCA
>DMPB01000131.1:13634-13813 GCA_003456175.1 Chitinophagaceae bacterium
CAACATGGTAACTTCTGTGCCGTTAGGCGCAATTAAGTGCATACTTAAATCGCCCAAGAAGCTATGTTCCATGTTCATAAAAACACCAACAAAGTCACCTGCATTCACAGTTGCACCCGGCAAGAAAGAAGATACAGCGATGGTATCATAGTAGTAAACTACGTTACTGCCCGAAGCTA
>DMPB01000131.1:14074-15290 GCA_003456175.1 Chitinophagaceae bacterium
GGGCAAGAACACGTACGAACCCGCAATTGGTGGTGGTGTAAATGTACCTGATGGCTGATTAAAAGTAACACTACCACTACTGTTTCTACTTGTAATCAATGCAGTATCACCAACACACAGGTTAACAGGTGTGATGCCGAAGGTTGGTCTTGGGCTTGTTCTTAACTTTAATCGCAGTGGTGTTGTAGTACTACAGCCGTTAGAATCTTGTACAGTAACTAATACATTGAAACCTTGACCGGGCTGTGTGATAATTCTAGTAACACTGTCCAACCCCATCGCATTTACATTGGTACCCAAGCCACCAAAATCCCAACTAATACGACATAGATCTACTCGTTGTGTGTACTGATTACCATTTTGAGGAAAGCTTAGGTTGAGTTTTAACTTAATAGTATCATTCGCACAAGCACCTACAATCCCATTATTAATCGTTGGGGTTGTAGCAAAACTTGCATTGATGGTTTGGCAAGGTCTAGCACATTCTACCTGAGCAATCCAACCATTACCAACATTAGTACCGTTAGAAACAAATCTGAAACTTAAAGATCCGGTAATGTTAGTACCCATTACTATAATAGGCGATGAGGTTGTACCCATATTTTGACCGGCTGTAAGCGCCATAATACGTGGCGACATTACCGTATCAGGACCGCTGTAAAAAAACAACGTGTCGCCAGAACCTAAATTCAACTGGTTGAAACTAATTCTAATGATACTCTGTGCATCTGCCGGACGAATGATACCCCAATAATTCTCATTATTACTGTAGTCGCCATTGCTACCGCCGGTATCAAAAAAAGTACTATTGCAAGTAATTACAGTAGCACCCGATGTTGGGAATGTGGTATTGCCTAATCGAATTTCAGTTTGTGCATTTACCGTAAGGTGTGCGAACAGAGTAATTAATATAACAAAAGAGAGCAGTAATGTTTTAGGTATTCTCATTATTAACCTTGTATATGAGTTAAATATATAAGTGCTTAAAAATACAACTAAGCTGGTTTTCCACCTACATATTTTCTCCATTTTGCTAACGCAGCCTCGATGTCGTTGGGTAGATGACTTTCAAAACGAATATGATGCCCCGTTGCCGGATGAATAAAGCCAAGCACTTTGGCATGTAAGGCACAACGCGGACAAACTTCGAAGCAATTTTCTACAAACTGCTTGTATTTTGTGTAGATAGTACCTTTTAAAATTTGGTCGCCACCAT
>DMPB01000131.1:15507-17041 GCA_003456175.1 Chitinophagaceae bacterium
TAAAATTTGGTCGCCACCATACTCCCAATCGTTAAAAAGTGTATGCCCAATATGCTTCATGTGTACCCGAATTTGGTGGGTTCTGCCAGTTTCAAGCACACATTCTACTAAGGTTACATAATTGAGGCGTTCGATTACTTTATAATGGGTAATGGCATGCTTCCCTACCTCACCATCAGGGTAAGCTGCAAACATTTTCCGATGGGTTTGATGGCGGGCAATATGGGCTTCAATGGTTCCTTCATCATCAGCTACATCGCCCCATACCAAAGCCACATATTTACGTTCAACAGTATGGTTAAAAAATTGCTTCGCTAAATGTGCCGCAGCTTGCGATGTTTTAGCCAAAACAATCAACCCGGTCGTATTCTTATCAATCCGATGCACCATACCAAAACGGGGCAAGGTTTCATCGGTAATCGCAGGATTTTGTTGTAATAAATGATGGGCAACTCCATTTAGCAACGTGCCAGTATAATTACCAATGCCAGGATGTACCACCATATTGGCAGGTTTATGAATTACCAGAACATGATCATCTTCAAATACAATATTCAAATCCATTGGCTCAGGTCGTACCTCACTGTATTCAGGGTTATACTCAGTGAGTAACAACATTTGGTCGCCTGGCTTTACTTTATAGTTACTCTTTACGGTTATACCATTTACCGTAAGGAACCCATTATCAATTGCTTGTTGTATTTTATTTCTGCTAGCACCTTCAATACGCATTTGTAGCCATTTATCAATACGCATCGGCTCTTGCCCTTTGTCGGCAACAAAAACTCTCCTTTCATACACCGCTTCTTGCGTTTCTTCAGGCACCATGGCCTCCCATTGCTGTTCCATACCGCAAATGTACATGCAATATTGGTGTGTAACCTTACGGTAAATGTTGAGCCTTAACGCTATAAACTTACCTTCGCAGCATGCAAATACCTTGCACACAGAAGGAACTTTTTTTACTGAAGAAAATTAGCAAAGCTGCCGAAGTGTTAGAATTGCCAACCTTTTTAATTGGTGGCTTTGTTAGAGATAAAATTTTAGGTCGCCCTACAAAAGATGCCGACATTGTATGCCTTGGCGATGGTATTGCCTTAGCACATGCCGTAGCAGAACGATTTACACCTAAACCTCCAGTAGCTTTTTTTAAAACCTACGGTACCGCACAAATTAAAATAGCCGATCAGGAACAGCCCGATGGTGCTCCTATGGAAATTGAGTTTGTTGGTGCTCGTAAAGAGAGCTACTCGCCTGAAAGTCGTAACCCTCATGTAATACCCGGCACCTTAGAAGATGATCAAAATCGGAGAGATTTCACCATCAATGCACTTGCCATTAGCTTGAACCCGAACGATTACGGTACATTGATAGACCCATTTAATGGCCTGAGAGACTTAGAACAAAAAATTATTCAAACCCCGCTCGACCCCGATATCACTTTTAGCGACGACCCACTGCGAATGCTTAGAGCTATTCGGTTTGCTACGCAATTAGGTTTTAGCATTGCCCCTGAAACCTTTAGTGCCATTTC
>DMPB01000131.1:17317-25570 GCA_003456175.1 Chitinophagaceae bacterium
ATTTAGTGCCATACAACGCAATGCTGCTCGCATCAGCATTATCACACAAGAACGTATTACCGATGAGCTGAATAAAATTATGTTGAGTAAAAAGCCTAGTATCGGCTGGGATTTACCGAGCAAGTCAGGATTACTCAACCGTATTTTTCCGCAAATGATGGCATTGCATGGTGCCGAAATGGTAGATGGTCGCGGACATAAAGATAATTTTTACCACACCCTGCAAGTGCTCGATAACATGGCTATTAAAACTAAAGATTTATGGCTACGATGGGCAGCACTGCTACACGATATTGCCAAACCCAACACCAAACGCTTTGAACCTGGGCATGGCTTTACTTTTCATGGACACGAAGTAGTAGGTGCTAAAATGGTACCTAAAATATTTACACAACTCAAGCTACCACTCGGTGAGCCGATGCGTTTGGTACAAAAGCTAGTGTTGCTTCATCTGCGACCTATTAGCCTCACCAAAGAAAATATTACCGATAGTGCCATTCGCCGTCTTTTATTCGATGCAGGTGAAGCCATCGACCATCTCATGATGTTATGCGAAAGCGATATCACCAGCAAAAACCCGTATAAAGTTCGCAAGTACCTTACCAACTTCGAACTTGTGAAAGAACGTATGGCAGCCGTTGAAGCAAGCGACCATCTTAGAAATTGGCAACCTCCTATAGATGGGGCTACCATTATGGAAGTATTCAACCTCACCCCTGGCAGGCAAGTAGGCATTATTAAAGATGCTATTCGAGAGGCTATTTTAGATGGCATCATTCCTAATCAGTACGATGCTGCATACGCTTTTATGGTGCAAAAGGCAGCCGAAATTGGGCTTACACCAAAGCCGTAATTTTTACGTATGTTGCAGTATCAGTACCTTGCGGTAAATTAAAAAATACAGTACAAAATATATACATGGCAGTTTTAAAATTTCGAGTTTACTACGAAGAAGATGAAGCGGTATACCGCGATGTGGTGATAAAGCACAAACAAACCTTTGCAGAATTACATGCTGCTATTTTGAAAGCATGGGAATTCGATAATAAGCATCAGGCAACCTTTTATAGAAGTAACGATAATTGGGATAGAGGTAGAGAAATAAGCTTAGAACAATACGACAAACCATATAAAGCACCGCCATTGTTAATGGCCGATACTACCATTGGTAGTGAAATTTTTGATACCAATCAGAAATTCATTTATGTGTACGATTTTAATAAAAATTGGACGTTCTTACTCGAACTTATCAATGTAAGTAAAGAAGAAAACAAAAGCATCACCTACCCAGCTACCAGCCGCGTAGAAGGTATAGGACCTCAGCAATACGGCACACGTAGCTTGTTAGGCGATAAATTTGTAGACATAGAAGAGAAATACGATTTATCGAAAGGTGAAGACGGCTTCGGTGAAGAAGGTGATGAGGATAGTGATAGCGGACTTTTTGATAATGAAGGAGCAGGAAGCGATAGTGGTGAAGATTTCTAAGCGTATTATGCTACTCAACAACATACAATGTATTAAAAGATATGGGGCTGCGAAGCAGCCCCATATCTTTTAATACACCACCTGGTTCAAGCTTTAAAATTCTTAACCATTTCATAGCGTACACTTAACTACTAAATCATAGCTTTATGCAGCTATGATACGTGTTCTAATCACAGGCGGTAATGGTTTTTTAGGCCAGCACTTATGCAATTTTTTGAGTAAGTACCCACAGTTTGATATTATAGCCGTTAGTAAAAGCGAACGGCGTATTCCTTCATACATCAAGTGCGGTTTCATTCAAGCTGATCTTACCGATGCCACTGCAACAAAGGCACTACTTCAAACAGTTCAGCCGAACATCATAGTGCATACGGCAGCAATGAGTCAGCCGAACGAATGCCACGATAACCCTATGGAATGCTTACGGCAAAATACATTTACCGTAAGGCAACTACTCACCCAGTTTGAGACACTCCCTATAACGCACAAGCAGTTTATTTTCACTAGTACCGATTTTATTTTTGGTGAAGGTGGTCCGCATGATGTGAACGATGTACCCAACCCACTTAACTTATACGGACAAAGTAAATTGTTAGCGGAGCATTTTGTAGCAGCGGCACCTATTCCCACAGCAATAGTAAGGCCCGTGTTTATGTATGGCCCTATTTGGCAAGGCTTGCGTAATAGTTTTGTACAATGGGTGGCTTCACAATTGCAAAAGCACCAACCCATTAAGGTAGTAACCGATCAATTAAGAACACCTACTTACGTAAATGATGTATGTTGGGCAATACATCAAATGATTATTAAAGAACATACAGGAGTGTACCATACTGCGGGCGCCGAAATTGTGAGTCCTTACGATATTGCAGTTGCTACTGCTGAAGTATTGCAACTAGATGTTTCAAAAATTATACCCGTAACAGACAGCGATTTTCCTGAGGTGGTGTTACGCCCCAAAAAAAGTGGCTTGCATATTCAAAAAACAATCGATACCTTAGGATATCATCCGACACCCCTAAAACAAGGGATTTTGAACACTTTTAAGGCCTCCTGATATGGATACGCCACTACAAAAATACTATCATCAACGCGTGCAAAATATTTTTAATAGTTTGCATAATTTTGAATTAAGTGGCAGCGAACCAAGCTTACACGATGTTCGTGTTGAACTTAAGAAGCTAAGAGCCGTCATTAGGTTTTTAAGGCAGGTATATCACCGACAAACCTTGAAACGAGCCGCTAGGCAAGTGAATCATATTTTTCAGACAGCAGGAGAAATCAGAACTTATCAAATTCTTCAAGAATGGCTTAAACGCTGGGAGGTTCCCGCTATTGAACAGCAATTTTTTTCGGAAGGAAGGGTACATTACCTCACTGAAAACTTCAATCAAAAGAGTACAGATTTCAAAGCCGATATCAAAGAAGCTATTGATCAACTAACGCCCTATGTTCAAGGAACCAATAGTATTTTATGCGAACAGTACCTATTAAGCTTACAAGCCGAAATTGAATCGTTACTACATAGGCATGCTCCGGCTACAGAGTGGCACGAACTTCGTAAACTCATGAAACAGTGGCTTTATGCTAATAATTGGATAGAAGATGCAGCTAAGTCTGAAAAACTACTCAGTACTTATGCTTTTTATAATAAGTTACAAGAAGCTATCGGACAATGGCACGATATTATGATGGTACAAGAAATGTTCGAAAGAAAACAATTACACCTGAGTGACGATGTTGAAGTACAAAAAGATCTATCAATTGGTAAAGAAAAAATGCATCAACAACTAAAACAAAAGCAGAAATGGGTAATTGAACTGATTGAACAATCAATGAATGCACCATCAACCAACTTACATCATCAAGGCAATCATATTACCAACGGTAATGGTGTGCATTAATATGAGTTAATTAGCGGTAAGAAATAATTGATTTACGTAGTAAAATGCGATTGAATACTACCACAAACATTGGTAGTAATCATTTTTGATGCAAGGTGCAGCATATTAGCAAATGCCTTAGCACTACTAATACCATGACCAATTATAACAGGCTTTGCAACACCAAGTACAGGTGTGCCGCCATAATTTTCGTAATGGAACCTGCTAAAGAAACCATCTTGTTCAAGGTTTCTTGCTTTAGCAACATCGTATAAACTTTCTGCTAGCTTCAATATAATGTTGCCCGTAAACCCATCACACACCATTACATCAGCATTTCCCGTAAGGATATCTCTACCCTCAACATTACCGATAAAATTGATTTGTGAATTTGCTTTTAACAAAGGGAACGTAGCTTGTGCAAGGGCATTACCTTTCGTTTCTTCTTCGCCAACATTTAGTAGTCCTACCTTAGGTTGTTCTACCCCTAAAATAGCTTGGGCATAAATAGCACCCAATGTAGCAAACTGGTTGAGTTGCTCGGGCTTACAATCGGCATTTAAACCAACATCTACAAGCAAACTGGTAGTACCATCTAATTTAGGCACGATTGTACCAATGGTAGGACGAATAATACCAGGAATGGCTTTAATGGTGAACATGGTTCCTGCCAACATAGCGCCAGTGTTACCTGCACTTATAAAGGCATCAATTTTCTCTTTGGCTAAAAGCCCAAAGCCAATAGCAATACTGCTTTGTTGTTTTTCTTTGAGTGCTTTCGCAGGATGCTCGTTGTAGCCAATTACCTCTGGTGCATGTATCAGCACTACTTTATCGCTAATGCCCGCAGCTTCAAGCAATGGTGCTACCACTTCTTGCTGACCAATACAAAACACTTTAGCCGGCAATGAAACCTCAGATAAGTACATGCGTAAGCCATCAACAGCTTCTTTCGGAGCATAATCGCCTCCCATCATGTCGAATCCAATATTCATTGCCGGCGTGTTATAAGGTATAAACAGGGAAATACTAGAATGCCTTTAACGGAGCTTTTTCAGCAACCAACTTTCCTTTGTAGAAAAGCTTGCCTTCGCTTACGTGTGCACGGTGACGAACGTGAATTTCGCCGGTAGTTGTATCCTTGCTTAATGTAACTGTTTCAGCCTTGTAATGCGTTCTACGCTTAGCACTGCGTTGTTGAGAGTGCCTTCTCTTCGGATTTGGCATAACTTAAAATTTATTGTTTGCTCAATTACTATATTTAATTATCAAGTCCTTTGATTTTATCTAAACCTTTCCAAATGGCTTTAGGGGCATTCGCCACTTCATTTTCCATTTGTTTTAGTTTGTCTAAAACCTCTTGGTTGCATTTTGTACTACCCATTTCGTCTTCGTTACATTGGCGCTGTAGTGGCACGCTTAATGTAACAAATTCAAAAATCCAATCTGCTAGTTGCAGGTGACTTTCAGTTCTACTAATGTAAAAAACATCCGGATCTTCTTCGCTAGCGTTCATAGCTTCGGGCTCGTCTACCAATTTCACCAACATTTTGAACTCATCCCAAAGGGTTTGTTCAAGTGTGTTACCGCAACGGTCGCACAACACCTCAACACTGCCACCAACATCAAAAAACAATTGCATGAAGCCATTATTTTTCTCTAATTTCAGTGTTACTGTTGCTTTGCAGTTGGCAAAATCCTGCTCACCATAAGGAACAAAGAACTTATCATCCACCTCATAATGAAACTCATGAACACCGGGCTTCAATCCCACAAATGCTATTTCAAAAGCTCGCCGGTTACTCATAGCCAAATTTTAGGGTTGGCAAAGGTAAGTTTTCCCTTCCATAAAGCCAAACAAAACTTCTATCAATTAATGTTCGTACTTTAATTTAGCAAAATTACATTCGTACCCCAAAAACCAAAACTTGCATGCACAAGGTTGAAATCCGTAAAACATGGATTAGCACTGGTATCATTGCAGTGGTAATCATCGTGCTACACTACTTTTTTAGCGATGCTACCTTTACAGAATATAATTACTCCCAAGATTGGTATGTAAGTATCAGTAGCGGCTTGCGGGTTATTAGTGGTGCGCTACCTTTTCCTGTGGGTGATTTTTTGTATGCTGGTTTTGTACTCTTGTGGGTAGTAACTGCTATAGATGTAATTAGGGCCATTATCAAAAAAGATTTGCGGATGCAAGACTTTTGGATGGAAACAGCATACAACATCCGCAAACTCGTAAGTATTGTACTCGTGTTTTATTTAATGTGGGGCTTTAACTATAAGCGTTTGGGTATTGCCCACCAACTTGAGTTAACGCCACAAAGCTATACCACCGGCGAGCTTGATACCCTTGTAACAGACTTACAGAAAAAGGTGAATGCCACCCGCCAACGCATGGGCGACTCAGTAGAATATCCTCGCTACGAGTTTATGTTCACCCACGTTGCCGAAGCATACGATGAGTTAGCACAACAAAACCCCATTTTCACCTACGATAACCCTGCTATCAAAAAAAGTTTTTACGGTCGCTTGGGCAACTTTATGGGCTTTACCGGCTACTACAACCCTTTCAGCGGAGAGGCCAACGTGAATATTCGCATCCCAAAATTTCTCATACCATTCACAGCAGCACACGAAGTAGCACACCAATTGGGTTATGCTAGCGAAGATGAAGCAAGCTTCGTGGCATACCTTGCGGCAAAGTCTGGACAAGATACTATTTTAAAATACAGCACTTTTTTTGAGTTATTTAATTACGCCAACGGCGAATTACGCACCAGAGATACGGCATTAGCTCGCAAGCATTACGAAGGCCTCGACACATTGGTAAAAGCCGATATTAAAACCTATGCCGATTATGTTGCCCGCAATAAAAGCTTTGCCCGTTCTGGTAGCAACTTTCTGTACGGCATCTACCTCAAGGCCAATAATCAGCCTGCGGGCATAGAAAGCTACAACCAAGTAACCAGCTTGCTCATTGCCTACAAACGAAAATTCAAAAATCTGTAATAGCACTTTGTACTAACGAGCCAATATTTACCGCAAGGTAAGCATGCAATATACCTTACGGTAAATGTGTTTTTGCCATACACAACTAACGATTTGTTTGTACATTACAAGCACAACAACGAAGGTTCTTTATGGCACTACAACACCCTACCGTTAGCTGGGCAAATGGCAGCAACATATACGAGGTTAACTTACGGCAATACACTACCCAAGGCACTTTTCTGGCCTTTGCCAATCACCTACCAAGACTAAAAGCTATGGGGGTAGATGTATTATGGTTCATGCCTATTACACCCATAAGCATTAACAAAAGACAGGGCAGTTTAGGAAGTTATTATGCCTGCAGCAGTTATACCGATACCAATCCTGAGTTTGGTTCTATTGCACAATTTCAGTATCTGGTTCGCCTGGCACATGAAAATGGCATGCGGGTTATCATTGATTGGGTAGCCAACCACACCGGCTGCGACCATAAATGGATGTACACCAACCCCGAATGGTTTCTGAAAAATGAGCAAGGCCAATTCTATGATCGTAATGGTTGGGTAGATGTTGCCGACCTCGATTATTCGCAGCCGGCCATGCGAAAAGCCATGATAGAAGCCATGCTGTTTTGGGTGAAAACCTGCGGTATCGATGGTTTTCGCTGCGATATGGCACACTTGGTGCCATTAGATTTTTGGGCCGATGCTCGCAAAACCATTGAAGCCCATTGCGGACAACTTTTTTGGCTTGCCGAAACCGACGACCCTAACTACTTGCAGGTATTTGATGCGAGTTATGCTTGGCAGTTCATGCATACCAGCGAAAAGTATATGAAGGGTGAAGATACCATGGCAAGTATGGCTTATTTGTTAGAACAATATGCCAAACTACCGCCACAGGCCATGAAACTTTTATTCACTAGCAATCACGATGAAAATAGCTGGAATGGTACTGAGTTTGAAAAATATGGCAAAGCTGCGATGCCTTTTGCTGCACTTACCCTTACATGGCCGGGCATTCCGTTGGTGTATTCAGGACAGGAAGTAGCCAACCATAAACGCTTACAATTTTTTGATAAAGATGTGATCGATTGGCCTTTGAATACACATACTTCTATAGAAACGATGTACACGGCGTTACTGCATTTGCGTAAGCGTAATAAAGCCTTGCAATGGGGCGCTACAGTAACCTTGTTATCGCAACATAACCAAGTGCTCACCTACTTACTTACCCAAGCGCAACACAAAGTATTTGTGGTGTTAAATGTTAGTCATCACGAAAAACAACGTGTAACTGTAGAACATGCACAACTTGCTGGTAAATATTTGAATGTGATTAGCGGCATTCAATTTCAGCTACACCAACGTGAACAGTTTGAATTACAAGCTGGCGAGTTTATGGTGTATGAAGCTGTTTAAAAGTGTTTTAAAAGAATGGGGCTGCTTCGCAGCCCCATTCTTTTAAAAAATAAAATGGTTACAACTACCTTACGGTGAATTTAGCGCAAACCAATACCTATTTCTTTAGCCAATTGATTTTGATTTAAAGCATCCACCAATTTGTTCAACGCCTTATTTTTCTTCATTTTATTGGCAGGATTGCTGTAATAGTTGAGCAATAAACTCCATGCTTGTAATCGAACAAAATCACCATCTTTTGCTTTGGCAGGGTTTTCTAAAGCTATCTTACTCATAGCTGCCATGTATAAAAACAAAACCTGCTCATCTTTTTTAGAAGCATTGGCAACGGTAGCATCAAGTCCAAATGTAAAATCAGGGGTGCCTGTCATCCACTTTAAAACAAAAGCACTTGCATTTACACGATCTATATCTTGCTCGTTCATAGGAGCACTCAGCAAGTAGTTAGCACATTGCAATAC
>DMPB01000131.1:25795-27362 GCA_003456175.1 Chitinophagaceae bacterium
GTAGTTAGCACATTGCAATACTGCCTCATTGGCTTTTGCATAATCTTCTTTGGCTGTTAATGTGTACGATGCAACATTGGGAATGGCTTGCCCCATGGCAACTGTAGCAAATACGGCTAGTAAGCAAGAACATAAGAATGCTTTCATGGTTAATTTTTTTCAAACATACATAAAAGCATATAAAAAAAGTTCGACATATTGTCGAACTTTTAATTTTACTATACCAATACTAATTCATTTTTTTTGTATGCTGTTGTTGACTGCCGATGCTCTAACAAATCTTTCGGAATTTCTATTTGTGCCACTAACTTATCTTCTAATACCTGAGCGTAGGTTTCAAAATATACAATTACATCTTCACGCACATTTCTGCTCAACCAACGGAAGCCACCGGGCAATTGATCTAACACTTCCCTATCTTCTAAATATTCGAGGTTATGAATATCGCTTGGCGTTAAGCTTAGTGCTTGTAGCTTGCTAATTAAAAGATCGACGGGAGCATTGGTTACACCGCAATAGTCTTGTGCCAACTCTGTCCACTCACCAATACCAGAATGTGCTCTTTCTAAAATTTCTTGCTCTGTTAGTTGCGTTACTACTTGCAACAAGTTACCGCAATTGCAAGCACCATGATGCCCCCATGCGTAAGTGGCACCATTTCTTAAACGTTGTGCTGTAGTTCTTAGAGCAGTTATTAAAGCCATATTAGGTTGAGCCATAGCATTACTTTTAGTATATTAATTACAACGCCGATTGCAGTTGGTTCAATCAGATACATCAAAATAAATCGTAGTAGCGATTACGCTTGCACTTGTATAAATTTCAACTAAAAATCTGGCCTTGTGCTTCCACATTTACCGTAAGGTACACACAAAAAAACCGACCCCATTGGTCGGTTTAAAAAAGTTTGTTATAGCGAGTGCTACTAGTTAGCTATAAATGTAAATGATGGTACTGTACTTGGCGCTACCGGATTGCGGTATACGAACGTGTACGACTTGCCTGCTTGCAAGGTTTGATTGGCAGTACTAATGATACCTGTAGTTCCGCTGGTACCCGGCGTACGAGCTTCTACGATGAAGGTGCCGCCATCTATATTCATGTAATCGGCTACCGATGGTGTACTAAAATGATCATTGAAGCTACGATTGTTAGATAGTGTTACTGTTGTAGCAGGTGTGGTAAAATTAACGGTGCTCGCAGTGGTGCCCAGATGCAGAAAATTAACCTTAGCCTTTCCGCTTGCGGGTGTTGGATCATCGGTTAAATAAGAAGTTTTTACTTTACTGAGGCTATCGGCCAAAACAATGGTGTAAAAACCATTCGCAGGAACTGTTAAGTTGGTATTAAGCACATCGGCATTAGCAGTAGTGGAGCGAATAAGTACACCTAGTGTTCCGGCATTCACTTCTATGTAAGTACTCCCTAAACCGTAGGCACCAATATTGGCAACGGTTGTTCCACCAAACTTAACATCTAGTGCTCCACCGTTGGGAATACCGTTAATAACTCTGATGAAAGACTTACCTGAAATAGTAACACCATCAGTATCTTTTGAACAGGCTGT
>DMPB01000131.1:27607-29501 GCA_003456175.1 Chitinophagaceae bacterium
GTATCTTTTGAACAGGCTGTGAAACTTAGGGTGAATGCAACGATTACAAGGGCTGATAATAACTTGTTCATGGGTTTTGGTTTAAAAAGCGTTGTAAAAGTATTGTTTGCTGCACGAATAGCCAATCTACATGCCAAAAAATGTTAAGCGACCTTAACAGGTAGTTAAACCTCTTTAACAGTATTGTATTTACTATAAATGGCTCGCCTGCGGCGAGCCATTTATAGTAAATTGGTTTAAACTACCTTACGGTAAATAGAAACACATACAGCATCACTATTCGCTTGCTAAAAACGGATACGTATAATCTGTTGGCGGATTGAATGTTTCTTTAATAGTTCTAGCACTCAACCAACGATATAAGTTAAGCATACTACCCGCTTTATCGTTAGTACCGCTGGCACGAGCACCGCCAAAAGGTTGTTGCCCCACTACCGCACCAGTAGGTTTATCATTAATGTAGAAGTTACCAGCTGCATTACGTAAGCGGTGTGTTGCTAATGCAACAGCAGCTCTATCGGTGGCAATAATACTACCGGTTAACGCGTAAGGACTAGTAGTATCTACCAAATCTAACACCCCTTCAAAATCGGTAGCATCATACACATAAATAGTAAGCACCGGACCAAAAATTTCTTCGCACATGGTTACAAATTTCGGGTCGCGGGTTTCAATGATGGTAGGGGCAATAAAGTAACCATCTGTTTTGCTGTAAGTACCACCAGCAATAATAGTTGCTTTACGACTTGCTTTGGCAGCCTCAATATATTTTACAATACTGTTATACGCTTTCTCATCGATCACAGCATTGATGAAGTTACCAAAATCTTCTACAGTACCCATTTTCATATTGGCTACTTGATCTAATAGCTTTTTCTTTACTTGTTCGGCAATATTTGATGGCAAGTATGCTCTACTAGCGGCACTACATTTTTGTCCTTGAAACTCAAAAGCACCACGAGCCAAGGCGGTTGCCACCACTTCGGGGTTGGCACTGCTATGGGCTACTACAAAATCTTTACCGCCAGTTTCACCAACAATACGAGGGTACGACTTATACGTGCTAATGTTCTCACCGATGGTCTTCCACATATTGTTAAATACGCCTGTGCTGCCTGTAAAATGCCCCCCAGCAAATAATGGATGACTCAAACACACCTGACCAACCGTGGGGCCACTTACATACACCAAATTAATAACACCATCGGGCAAGCCAGCCTCTTTCAAAATTCGCATGAACATTTGTGCACTGTATATCTGTGTGTTCGCCGGCTTCCATACTACCACATTACCACACATTGCGGCACTTGTAGGTAAGTTACCGCCAATAGCCGTAAAGTTGAAAGGTGTTACTGCCAATACAAAACCTTCTAGCGGACGCCACTCCATACGGTTGTGCATACCAGGAGCACTAATAGGTTGTTGCTTATAAATTTCACTTAAGAAATGTACGTTAAAACGTAAAAAATCTATGAGTTCACAAGCACTATCTATTTCGGCTTGGTAAGCATTTTTGCTTTGCCCTAACATAGTAGTGCCGTTCATATAAGAACGATACTTGGTAGCAATTAAGTCGGCCGCTTTTAAAAAAATATGGGCACGCTCTTCCCAAGGCATATCGGCCCAAGCTTGTTTCGCTTTTAATGCTGCATCTATTGCTTGTTGCACATGCTTTTCTTCGCCAGCGTTAAAATAACCTAGTGTGAAACCTAGTTCGTGCGGGGGATGTATAGCAACTTTTTTATCGGTACGTACTTGCTTTCCTCCAATGTACATGGGTATGTCTATTGGCTTTTTCTTCAATTCGGCAAGCGTTTTTTGTAAAGTAGCTCTTTCGACACTTCCCGGAGCGTATTGTAGTACTGGCTCGTTAACGGGCATGGGATAGTTAAAG
>DMPB01000148.1:0-160 GCA_003456175.1 Chitinophagaceae bacterium
AGCAAGCAATACTTTTTTCATAATTCTTCGCTTATTGGTGTGAATATATAACGCCTTTGCAGGCAAATGTTACGAAACACAAAAAAAGGCCGCAACCTTATAGGTTGCGGCCTTTACTATGATTTTAACAGCTATTTATTTTCCACAGCTTTTAAAATAT
>DMPB01000148.1:402-766 GCA_003456175.1 Chitinophagaceae bacterium
ATCGTTCATTTCTTGATTACCAGCAGCTTTGAGCTTGCTGGCAATACCTTTTAAAATCATATTATTAAGGTAGCCATCGGTTTGAGAACGGTATTGTTCTGGTACCGCATTGCGTAACCCAACAATAGCATCTACACCTTCTTTGATTTGCTTGTTATCTTTTAATTTACCAATCATATCGGCATACTGTTGTACAAAGTTAAACTGCTCTTGTAGGCCCATTTCTTTAAAACTTGCAGTGATATCATCGAAAGCACTGAAATCGCCAGAACGAATAAGTGTACTGTTGATAGCAGCTCCTAATTTTCCTTTAGGCTTTTGGGTACTTAATTGCTTCGCAATTGTGAGGGCACCAACGCTATCT
>DMPB01000148.1:1002-20639 GCA_003456175.1 Chitinophagaceae bacterium
TGTGAGGGCACCAACGCTATCTATTTCGTACAATGCTTCTAAAGCATTGCCAGCAAGTGTGTACGATGAATCTTGTGTTAACTTGGTAAAGAGTGCTTTATATGCTTCGTTATTAAAGCTACCTAATACTTCTACGGCATCGGCCTTAACGGTACGTTTAACATCTTTTTCTGCGATGGTAGCGAGCATTGGTTCGGCCCATTCTTTTACGCCAGATTTTTTGAAATCTAAGCGACCAATAGTAAAACTGCGTAAGCCATGGTACTTATCGGCTAAGCCTAACTTTAATATTTCTTGTGCTGTTGCATCGGCTTGCTTTTTAGCTGCAGCATCGAGTGCTTCGTAACGATCGAGGTAGCTACCTGCATATTTATATTGGTGTAAGAACTGAGCAAGTGTTTTGCTAGGTTCTTTCTTTTCCCAAAGTATTACTTTATCGCCATCAACATTTACTAAATCTGGTTTTTGGCTATAAGCAAATGTGAATGTATCGATACGATTTTTAATCCATACCTGATGGCGTTTTTTCTGCGTACCCTCATATACATCTATTGCAATAGGAAGTATGAAAGTTTTTGTACTGTCTTGTGTTTGTTTTACTACTACACTTACCGTTTTGGCGGCATCGTTATAATCGTAGTCAATGGTAACTTTTGGGTGCCCTGCACCAAAATACCATTGGTTAAAGAACCAATTTAAATCGCGGCCGGTAACTTCTTCGAAAGCTAAGCGTAATTGGTGTGCTTCGGCTGCTTTGAACTTGTTAGTATTTAAGTAGAGGTTTAATGATTTAAAGAAAGCACTATCACCAACGTAGTTACGCAACATGTGTAAGATACGGCCACCTTTATTGTAGCTTACGGCATCGAACATATCTTCTTTATCGCGATAGTAAAAGCGAACTAAATCTTTCTTTTCGCTACCGCTGCCTACGTAGCCTCTCATATCGCTGAGGTTATGAGCATCGCCGGCATCTTTACCATATTTGTACTCGTTCCAAAGGGTTTCGCTGTAGTTAGCGAAGCTTTCATTTACCGTAAGGTTACTCCAACTTTCGCAGGTAACGTAATCGCCAAACCATTGGTGAAATAGTTCGTGTGCAATAACATCTTCCCAACGGTTGCCTTCGGTAAGTTCACGAGCATCTTGTTGAGCACTTTGTTGGTGCAAGGTAGCGGTGGTATTTTCCATAGCGCCGCTTACATAATCGCGGGCAACCATTTGGCCATATTTCACCCATGGGAAATCAACACCTGTAATGCGGCTGAAGAAGGCCATCATTTCAGGAGTATGTCCGAAAATTTTTCTAGCTACGGTACCGTATTCTGGCTCTACATAATAAGTTACATCTTTACCCTTATAGGTATCTTTTGTTACACTGTAATCGCCAACACCCATGAAGAATAAGTAAGGAGCGTGTGGCAATTCCATTTTCCAATGGTCGGTACGTGTACCGTTGGTGTTTTTCTTCTGACTTACCAACTTACCGTTACTAAGAGTAACGTATTTGTCGGGCACAGTCATAATGATTTCATTCGTTGTTTTTTGATTCGGACGATCAATGGTTGGGCACCAAACGCTAGTGGCTTCGGTTTCACCTTGTGTCCAAATTTGGATAGGCTTCTTTTTATCTTCACCTGTTGGGTTAATAAAGTATAAACCTTTCGCATCGGTAATAGCAGCACTACCTTGTACTTTCAACTCATTAGGCTTAGCTACATAATCGATATACACTGTATATTTTTCACCAGCCTTATATGTTTTATCGAGGGTAATGTACAAGTTGGCGGCATCGTTATACACATACTTAAGCGGCTTCATACCTGTAGGTGTTACAAGCGCTACTTTGTTGATTTGCATGCCTTTAGCATCTAAACGGAGGCTATCAGTTGCATAAAAGTGAGGCATAAGCGTAATCCACGCCTTACCGGGCATATGCTGCTTTTCGTAGTTAAAGCTAACCTCTAACTTCGTATGCACTAAGGCATTGATTTTGGTATCGGTAGCACGGTATTCCTTTTTCCACGCCTCGTTAGGCTTGGTAGCAGGCTGTGCCATAGCTGTGAAACTGGCCAAAATACTGAGGGCCAAACACACTTTTTTCATTATACATTCGTGTTTTAGTGGGGTAAATATAGCAGCTAATTATACCCAACTGCTTCTAATTACAACAATCCATTTTTAATTTGTAGCAGTGCGTGTTAATGCTGATAAACGGCAGCGATGGCACAATACTATTATCATTAGTTTTGTATGTTATGAGATTAGACCGCTTTTGGATACTGTTAGTATTGTTATTAAGTACGGCATCTTTAACACCTGTTAAGGCACAAGATAACTACGTGTATATTCAGCATGAAGATAAAACACCCTTCTTCGTAGTACTACAAGGCAAAAAGTACCGGAGTAACGCCACTGGCTATTTGTTAATCAGCAAAATTGCAAATACCAATAACGAACTTCTACTAGGTTTTGGTAACGATCAGAACCCAAGCTATGCCTTCAATTATCACCCGCAAGGGAAAGACGGTGGACTAACCCTGAAAAAAAATGCCGCTGGCGATTACGGATTGTATAATATAAAACCTAACAAACCGAAAACAAATACCACCGATGCGTTCGGACAAATGCTTGCCTCTGTAGTTGATGATAGTACCCTTACGGTAAATGATGCTAGCTTTTATCAACGATTAGTGCTGCCAGAACTCGTAAGTAGTTTCAACATACTCGACAATCTGATGATTATAACCTTAGGCATCATCTACTTTTTAATTCGTAGACGCTCAAAAGAAATTCAACACTTACAAGCAGATGTTTCGAAGCTTTTACGATACGCCGGCATCGTTTGTATCTTGTTTTATTTCGTTGTACCACTGCAACAATATTTGGCCTTGCAAGAAGTAAAAACACTTACCGATGGCAACTTTGTTTTAGTTACCACTACACGAAATGGTTTTCAATTGTGGCTCGGTATTGTGTGCCTTTGGTTTGCCGACATTTACCGTAAGGCATTTTTATTACAACAAGATAGCAACTTAACGATATAATGATAAGTTCAAAACCGATAAGGGCTTCGCTACGCGAAGCCCTTATCGGTTACTTTACTTTCGAAAATATTTTTTTTGCCAATACCACAACCCAATAGCCACCATTGCTATTTGAGCTGCTGCCCAAAACATGGTACTAAAATCGCGTAATGCCTTACCACCTGCATCTAAAAAATGATGCTTATGTAAGATAGAAAAACTGTAGCCGTCAACTAAATCAATATCATTAATAATAGCGGCTAAAGCTCCAGTACTAGTTTCAACATAATAACGCTCTGCATTATTGTGTGCATACTGCACCTTAAAAACGGGCAGTCGTTTATTAATAAAACCATACTCACCGGCAAACTTGGTAATAGTATCTATTGCAGTGATTTTATCTAGAGGTTGCATGCTATAATATCTTGCTAAGTATTTCGCATACACTAACTCACCTTGCGGTAAAATTTGATACGTGCTGGCATGTACATACACTGCATTGGGCGGAGGTACTACTTTATCTTTCATAGCATCTTTTCGCTGCGGCTTGGTTGGCTTTTCCGATGCTGTAAATACCTGCCAATAGTTAACCCCTTCAATTTTTACTAATTGTACGTTACTGATGGGCTTTGCTACTGTTTGTGCTAATTGTTGCCAATTGAGTACTAAACTATCTGTAGAAAAACTTGCCGTCATTAATTTGGGGTTATTAGTAGGTACGCGTACTTTTTCAAACGCATGTATCGCACCACTAAGCGTGAACATTACAGTGAATATACTTACCGCTACCGAAGTGTATCGATGGTTTCGGCGAGCCTTTGTTAATGTATTACCTACAACATGCTTGCTCTTTGTTTTGAAAAAGATATAAAGCCCCATGATAGTGGTTGCGAGTGCAAGTAACATTAACACTACTTCAATCCAATACCTTCCCTGGCCTAAAAATTCTAACCATGCCCAAGTATGAAAGTTGGTGAAGAAACTATCGAATATTGCTCTTCAATCGTCTACTGCATAGGCGAACTTATCGGTGTGTGTTTGTACATATACACGAATACCATCATTTCGTTTAAACGCTACCTTGTATACTGGTAATAATCGATTTATAATTTTATACTCATTAGTATATGTTGTAGTGTAATCTACACTAGCAACACTTGCTCCAACAGTATCGTACAATATACATGCCGTTGCAGCGTCGCAACAATTAGCATCAGTAGTAGTTGGTTGTACTACATCATTTTTTGTTGTTCGCTGGCCTTGCAAAAACTGCTTGGCTAAGTATTGAGCATACAACGCATCGCCATTGTGCAAATGTTCTCCCGTAGTAGCACTAAGATATAATGCTGGCTTACCAGCATTAACAACAACCTGATAGAAATAATGTGTATCAATACACACTATTCTAAATTGTTGTAGTGTATCAATTTTATTTTGCCGTAAGGCTTGCTGTAATGTTACAGTAAGTTTTGAAGTATCAATAGGGCGTGGCATTAGAAATTGTGTAGCAATGGCGGGTCTGAAGCTAGTCATTATCGGATGCATAAAGCCACTAATGGCCCACAGTATAACCGGCAAGGCAATGATTAAACTCGTGTATCTATGCCATTTATAAATATTTTTAAGCATAATGCTTTGTTTTAATAGTGATATACTGCAGTTATCATTTGCCTGTAAAGGCATACTGAATACCAATATTGATTATGAATGGAGCACCTGGGTTATAGGTAGTACGATCAGTTACAGCGTTGCCCACTGTTGCAGTATTGGCGTATAGCTCGTTTGTAACATTCATGATATTAGTAAATACTTCGAAGCGTTGATATGTATATCCCGCTCGTATGTGAAGCAAACTAATACCCCTTGCACCCAAGAAACCTTTATCGTTATAACGTATGGTATTGATTTGATTTTGATACCAACTACTCATATACTGCCACTCTGCCGCAACTCTAAAACCTTTTAACCAGCTTGGCTTGAATGTAACTTCTGTATTAGCCATATACGCAGGTGATTGCGGCATTATTTTTCCATTCACATTTTTTATAGCATCGCTTGCACGCGTACTCAAAACAAAATTCTCGAAACGATGCAATGCAACAGTACCACTGTAACGTACTTCTAACGACTTACTAATTTTATAGGTAATACCTAACTCAATACCCCTATGTAACGTTGCGCCACTCGATGTTGGCACTGTACTGTTATCTGGTTGACGTACACTTACAACTTCATTGTTACCTTTATTTTGGTACAAAGCAATATCGAGTAATAACTTACTGTTATACAAAGCAGCCCATGCTCCTACTTCGTAACTATCAAAAGTGGCGGGTGCTAAATTGAGGCCTTGCGGATTTTGTGGGTTGAATAATGTAGAAAGGCTGGCAGGGGCGAAACCTTTTGCATAATTCGCATAAAACGATACCTGTTTTGCTACTTTATAACTTAGTGCTATACGTGGATTAATTTGATTATACGTTTTTGTACCACTAGCTGTAGTTGTTTGAGTTATAGTTAGCAAACTTGTGTAATCAAAAGTAAGCCTATCGTAACGTAAGCCCGCCACTAGTTTCATGTTTTTAACAGGTGTTAGTTCGCCCTGTAACCACAAACCAGCATTGAACAAATTAGCACTATAGTTTGCAATGAATCTATCGTTATACAATTGACGAACTGTATACCGCTCAACGCTTCTTCTATCGGGCCTAAGTATTGCATTGAGAATTTGTAAATTGGCATAGTAACGGTTGGGGGAATTATCAATACTTGCACCAGCAATTAATTTCGATTGCAACCATTTAAAACCAGCCGTATGCTGTGCCACAATACCACGGCTAGTGAATTGATTGTTATTTACTTCATTTTGAGCACTATCGCGGCCTGTTACCCACCTTACGGTAAATGTTGGATTTTGTGCTATTTCGTTATCACGCCAAAAAGCTGTTATCATCGTTTGATGATTATCGTTCCATTGGTGTTCGAGTGTAACTCTAGCTCTTTTAGCGAACACTTTACGATATGTGAAATCAGTCGTACTTGTATACTTTCTACTGTAAAAGGCAATACTATCTACACTGCCGCTTGTTTGGCTATCGTAATCTATTTGATTGTAACTAGCCCACAGTTTTGTTTTATTACTTAGTGCATAATCTAAACGAAATAAATATGCGTTTTTGGTATAATCGCTATTGATAATCCATCCATCAGTCTGATGCGTTCTATTTACCGCAAGGGCATACCCCAACCTTTTATTAATAGCACCTGATGCTGTTGCGTGTACACGATAATAACCGTAGTTATCGGCTTGGATACCTGCTTTTAGTTGCGTTACTACTGTTGGCTTTAGTTGTATAAAATTAACAGACCCACCAATAGCTTCAGGTCCATAGATACTTGAGGCTGGCCCTTTAATAACTTCAATACTTTGAATAGCAGGCACGTTCATTTCAATCAAAGCATTGTGATTAAATATGCCCATTGTACGAATAGGTAAGCCATCTTCTAAATACAAAAAATATGGACTTAAGTTAGCCATGGGTTGCCTAATGCTCATACCATGCTGTTCGTTATTGAAGTTGCTCATTACAACACCACTTACTTTATTGAGCAACTCAAAAACATCTTTAGGTTTTGTATTAGCAATGGTTGCTGCCGAAATTTTGCTAATAGCAATTGGTGCATCGATACGCCTTTGTGCACTGCGACTGGCCGACACAACAATATCGTTCAAAAAATCATCGGCTGGTTGTAAAGCAACGCGTTGCATATTGGCAACCGTTACAGTTTTAAACCCAATAGCTGTAATACGAATAGAATCTTGTATACTACATAGTATATTAGTAATACCACTGCCATTAGCAACAGCGGTGATATTTGTTTTTAAACAAGTAATACTTGCAAATGGTACCGCTTCGTTTGTGACTGCATTGAAAACTACAATGGAAGTTGATCTATTAGGTTGTGCGTTAGAAAAGTGAAGGCATAGCAATGCCACTAGAAGTTTGAGACACTTCATATTAAGAATAATTTACTTTAGTAATTACATTATTTAGCTAAGAGGTGTAGCAACCACTCATGATTGATGTACAGTATTAATAGCGCTATTAATATTAAAATAAAATTAATAGCGATACGTACACGACGAATCAGTTGTGGTGCATACCAATGATGTGTATGCTCCATACAATAAAAGAGTTTGAAAATGGAAATAGATAGTTGTAACTAACAAGTTAGCAGCAGGGTGGCCTAAAAGTTGCGAACGACTTGTGAACAATAGTTAAGTCGTTGATTTGAGGTGGGTAAGTACTAGAAAATGATATGTTAGAAAGGACAACTACATTCGCTGTAGTATTAATGTACTGTGGTGTAACATCTTTTTTCTCCCCTTTTCTATCTGGGTTATTTTGATCTTTTTTTTCTTCTTGCTTTAACTTAGAAAGCATCTGACACTTTCCTTTACAACGCAATGCCGGCTTAGCTTTGTTAATACAATTTTTAATGTAAGCTTCTTGATTCACTTGATAACCTAAGAAAATGAAGTACCTGTTAAACATTTGTAGCACAAATGCTAATGTTAACATGGTTGTGAAAATCAACTTCATTTTCATGATGCGAAAATATGAAGTGTATTTGATGTATAGAAGCTTTGCAGCTTAACCTTCTAAAATAAAAAAGCATCGATCTTCGATGCTTTAAAAATCTTCTTCACGTTCTAACATGAGTATAGCACTTTGTGGAACAATATAATATTTCTCACCTTCATACAACACTTCTGTTGCGCTACTCATTAGATAGATAGCAAGGTCTCCTTCTTTTGCCTGTAAAGGGACATATTTTATTTGTTCGTCATCTGACTTCCACGATTCATTTTCTACCGGAACAGGTATAGCATAGCCAGGACCGGTTCGTACCACATAACCTTGCTGTACTTTTTCTTTTTCTTGTACGCCAGCAGGTAAGTATAATCCACTACTGGTGCGTTCGTTTGGCTTACTTGGCTTTATAAGTACACGATCACCAATAACAATCAACTTCTTAAATCTATTATCTGCAGTAAGCATCATACATTACTAATTTTAATGGGCACAAAATTATAAGTGAAAGCAATTAATGTGATGCGTTACCTACTTTTGCAATACATGAAAAAAGCCGCTAGTTTTATTGTGATTATTTGCAGTGCGATACTTGCTGTTATTGCAATGAGTTGGTTCGAACCGCAGAACAGAGTTAATACTAGCCCTCCACTTACTAAAGCAGCATTAGGCAGACAACTTTTTTTCGATCCAATATTAAGTAAAGATTATAGTGTTAGTTGTGCAAGCTGCCACAAGCCTGCTTTTGCATTTGCAGATACTGCCGCCTTTAGTACCGGAATTTTCGGAAAGAAAACAGTTCGGAATACACCTTCGGTTTTGAATATGGCTAATAGAGATGCACTGTTTTGGGATGGCCGTTCTGCTACTTTAGCAGCTCAAGCTCTACAACCTATTCAACATCCGAATGAAATGGGGTTACCAATTACAGAGGCCGTTGATCGATTACGCAAACATGCAAAATATCGCCAATGGTTTTATCAAGTTTTTAAGCAACCACCTAACCGTAATAACTTGGCATTAGTAATTCAAGCCTTTGAAGAAACGCTTGAAACCAGCGGCAGCAAAGCCGATAAAGCTATTGATGATAGTACCGCCCTTAACGAAAGTGAAGAACGTGGCAGGCAGTTGTTTATTGGCGATAAAGCCAAATGCTTTGATTGTCATTTCGGTGTTGATTATACTGGCGATGAGTTTAGAAATATTGGTTTATACAACGGCAAAGACCTTAATGATGTTGGCAGGTATGCTATCACAAAGCAAAAGAGTGACCTCGGAAAATTTAAAACACCGGGATTACGCAATGTTGCACTTACAGCACCTTACATGCACAATGGTATGTTTAAAACACTAGAAGCGGTAGTGGCCTACTATAACAATCCTACAAGCTTTGTAGCAGGTAGTATTAATACAGATCCATTACTACAAAAGCCACTTAACCTTACCGCTCAAGAGCAGGCAGATTTAGTGGCTTTTCTGAAAGCTTTAACCGATGCCGAATTACCGAAGTAAGCACATGGTTGTATTCAATTACACTACAATCAATTCATAAAAATCGTTAGGCTGTAAGTATTTGTTAGCCAGTGTTTGTAATGCCTCTGGCGTAATGGTTCTAATGGTATGAATACTATCGTTGAAATAATGTTCATCTAAGCCGTGTAAGATGTAATTTTTCCAACGTGCAATCATTTGGAATGGTCCATCTAAATCGCCAAGCAATGTACCCATCATGTAGTTACGCACTAAATCGAGCTCTTCTGCATCAACAGGCTCATTCCGTAGTAATTCCATTTCTTTATATACTTCTGCTATCGTTGCTTCGCATACATCTCTACCTGCTTCAGTACTAATCATCCATGCACTATCGTGAAGGTTATTTTGTAGGTAGCTATGAATGCCGTAGGTATAGCCTTTATCTTCTCTAATATTAGTCATCAACCTACTACCAAAGTACCCACCGAAAATATTGTTGAGTATTTGCACGCCTTTAAAATCGGGGTGTGTACGTGTTGGGAAATGGCGAGCCATGCGTATAGCACCTTGTACACCAGCTTCATCATTTACCACACGGTATTTTTTCTCCTCAGCTGGTTGAATAGTATGGTTTACAATACTTGGGGAACCAGCTTTGAGCGGTAGCTTACCAAATACGTCATTCAGCTGTGTTAATACATCGGCAGGTAGCTTACCCGCCACCATAATCATGCAGTGCCCTTGTTGATAATATTGCTGATAAAAGGCTTGTACATCGGCTTGGGTAATGGCTGCATAATCGGCTGCGTCTGCATATATACCATAAGGGTGTTGCTTACCGTACAAGTATGCATCGATGTATCTATTCGCTACGAAGTCGCACTTTTTTAAATTTACCGTAAGGCGCTGCTGTTGGTTTTGTTGATAAATGGCTAACTCATCGGCAGGCATGGTAGCATCTTGCACTAGTTCTGCCATTACTGGTAGTAAAACTGATAAGTGCTTGCTTAAGCAATGGAGGGTTAACGTGGCTGTTTCGCTGTAACAATTACGGTTCAGATAGGCACCATAAAAATCGAAATGCTCATTAATTTCAAATGCTGTTTTGGTACTAGTTCCGTTTTTAAGCAAAAAATTGGTGGCAGCTGCTACCATGTTTTTTTGCTCATACCAGTTACCTGCATAAAAAACGAGTTCCACTTGCATTACATCTTGCTCACCTAAAGGCAAATAATGCACCGGCACTCCATTATCGAGAGTATGACTTTGTAATTGAGGCAACTGCAAATCGAAATCTACAGCATTATAAATTACTGGCGATTGTATTCTGTTAAGCATAGGCTTTAGTTCGCTTTGCTATGGTAGCGTAGCGTATTACTGTTTTCTTTTCTAAAAATTTGTTGGCTATACTGCTTAATATCGGCAGCAGTTACAGCTTGGTATTTTTTGAACTCGTTGTTCATTAAAGCGGCATTACCTAACAACTCGTAAAAAGCAAGGCTATTAGCACGGCTCATTACGGCCATATCTTCAAAAGCCATTACACTTTCTGTACGATTAATAGTTTTTTGCAACTCTTGTTCGCTGATACCTTCTTGTAACAACTGTTCAATTTCTTCGTTCACGGCTGCTTCGGCTGCATCCATAGTAACACCGGCAACAAGCTTACCATCTATAGCTAGTAAGCCGTTATCTACAGAACCGAAATGATAACAATCGAGATTGCTAAATAAGCGTCGTTCTTTTACCAATCGTTGGAATAAGCGACTGCTTCCACCGCCGCCCATTACCTCTGTAATTAAATCGGCGATGTAATAACCTTGCGATAATCGACTATCGATATGCCATGTTTTAACTAAAGCATCGAGTGGCACATTAGCTTCATAATCTAATACACGGGCTGCGGTTTGTATAGGTTCGGCAGGCAAGTTACGTTCGTACTTTTCACCCATAGGAATAGGCCCAAACCATTTCGCTGCAAGCTGTTTAATCTGTTCTGTTTTCACATTGCCGGCAACTACTAATACGGCATTAATAGGCCTATAATGTTTAAAAAAGAATGCCTTAACATCTTCTAAAGTTGCATTTTCAACATGGCTCAACTCTTGCCCAATCGTCATCCATTTGTACGGATGTGTGGTATATGCCAAGCCACGCATTAAATGCCATACATTACCATAAGGCTTATTGATATAGTGCTCTTTAAACTCTTCACATACAACCTTACGCTGTACATCTAAACTTTTTTTGCTAAAGGCGAGGCTAAGCATTCTATCGCTTTCTAACCAAAAAGCAGTTTCAATATTTTGTGCAGGCAGTTGGCAGTAATAATTGGTTAAATCGTTGGTAGTGTAAGCATTGTTTTCGCCACCAGCTCGCTGCAAAGGCTCGTCGTAATCGGGTATATTGATGCTACCACCGAACATCAAATGTTCGAACAAATGTGCAAAACCAGTTTTCTGCGGGTTTTCATCTTTAGCACCAACATCGTACATCACATTCACAACGGCCATAGGCGTACTAGCATCTTCATGTACCAATACACGTAAGCCATTATCTAGTGTAAACTGTTCGTATTGTATCATAATAAAATTTACTTCGTAAAATTATTGCTTTTGCCTTACGGCAAATTTTTGTACACTCATTTACCGTAAGGTAACATACTTGTACCGGTTATTGTGCCACCAAGGCATTATCGCGGTAGATGCATAGCGTATTCGCCACATTCGGCGTAACACAATATTCTAAATCTTTTTCTAATCCGTAATTAGCCAAGCGGTGCCAATGGGTAGTTTTTCGAATAAACTGATACATATCATTTTGATGTTGGCGATACATTTCAACCGCCATCAAACTACTATCGCAATGAATGGTAAAGTGTTGCCCAATCGCATCAATAACGGCACCTGCAAAAAGGGTATCTTCTAAATTAAAACGATCTTTCCAAGCGCTGCATCCAAGTATCACAGGCTTGTTTTGTGCTACTAAAAAGTCACACACCGCCTGTAAGTTGGGGAAACTACCCGTAATTACTTCACTAGCACCCTCACGCAAAGCCATATGCAACAGCTTGGTACCGTTAGTAGTTGTAAGCACCATGGTTTTTCCTTCAATAAAAGTGCGAGGATATTCGGCCGGGCTATTGCCATATTGCAATCCTTCAATCACTTTGCCATCACGCTCGCCAGCAGTAATGGCGTTTAGTTGCGAGCCCAGAGCTTTGCATTGCTCAACGGAATCAACAGGATAAATTTTGTGAGCACCATTATACAGCGCAGTAGCAATGGTACTTGTGGCTCTAAAAACATCGATAATAACGACTACCGCATCTTTAACGGGGTACAACGATAATAACTTCGGACTCAATACTGTATATAACGCAGGTTGTTGCATAAGATGGCAAAGATAAGTGAGTACCTTACGGTAAATGAAAAAGCGCCTATCCATTCGTAGAAAGACGCTTTATGAAAACAGAAATTATTTACCGAAAGGTTAATACCTTGTTATGCAAGTGCTTTAGCAGCGTTACTGAAAATTTGCTTTTCTTTCCATGCATACCATTGCATAGGCATCGTTTTCTTTAATAATGTATCGATATTACGCATACCTGCTATATTCCATAACCCCTTAAGCTTCAAACTTAAGCTTGGGTTGAGTGCCCGCAAGCTCATTGCAAAACCACTCTCTAGATATTCCATGTGATGCCAATAGCCGCCTGGCATAAAAAGCGTATCGCCATGTTCTAAAATAACTTCGTAGCCTTTGGCAGCCTTTATCGCTGGAAATTGCTCGTATGATAATTTGCTATTTGCTGCATCGTAATAATGGCTAAAATCTGCCAAGCTCAATACTTCAAAAGGCTTGCGATACAGTTTATGTTGCTCTGTATACGGAAACAACAATACACGCTTACGACCAATAAACTGTGTATGCAGGATATGACTTAAATCGATATCGAAATGCATGTGTGTAATGCTTCCCTGCCCACCTACAAACAGCATAGGCACACGCTTTACAAAGCCTTTCATATAAGCATCGGGCCAAGTAAAATCGCTGACCAACTGCGGTGCATGACTAAAAATATTGAACAAAAAAATACGCCACGATGCCGGGCCTGCACTCACCATATCAATGTAGTTGCCAAATGTGGTATAATCATCGGCTTTGTTAATAGGCGTGTAAGCATCGCTTTTGGTGTTGTTATAAATACCCACTTCTTTGTCGCCCACAAGTGTCTTGAAATAACTCCAGTTCCACTTATGATAGGCAGGCCAAGCCTTTGCCATGTTTTTGATAACCACCGGCTGTTGCGGATGATAATATAATCGCTTAAAATCGGCCGGCGTAATATCGTTCACTACAGGTACTGTTTGTAACTGCATATAAATGGGTTTTATAGCGCGGCAAAATTAAATTATTGTAAATACAAACAATGCCGTTCACCACTTAATAGTTCCACAAAACAATAACGTAGCATACTTTCAAAAGCCTTGAGTATGTTGAATTTCATGGTATTTTCAAGTATATCTATACCATAAATCAGAAGGGTCTTTAACAAATTTTCAACACAACTTCATGACTGTTTTAAAGCCCTAGCAAGCATTTACCGTAAGGTTAATTTGAGCATTGTTGCTAGTAAAGCTGTGCAATCATTACCAACTATACAAAAAAACGTGGCTGCCCCAAAATTGAGACAACCACGCTTTGCAATACTTCAAATAGTACTATGCAGATGCTTCATTGCCATTTTCGGCAGGTGCAACTTCGGTTGCAGGAGGGGTAACTACCACCTCTACTACTGGTGGCGCTGCTTCTGGTGCAACTGTGGCAACAACCTTTTTAGCACGTGGCTTTTTAGGAGCAGGTTTTTTTGCAACAGGTGCTGGCTTAACAACTGGCTTTATAATTTTTTTAGGAGCAGCTTTGGCTACTACTTTTTTTGCCGCCGCCTTTTTAGCAGGAGCAGCTTTAGCAGCTGGTTTCGCAACTGGTTTTACTGCTTTTTTTGCCACAACTTTTTTGGCAGGAGCAGCTACTTTCTTAGCAACCTTTTTGGCAGCTGGCTTCGCAGCTTTTTTAGGTGCAGCCTTTGCTACTTTTGTAGCAGTAGCTTTCTTGGCGGGAGCAGCTTTTTTAGTTGGCTTCGCAGCTGGTTTTACTGCTTTTTTTGCTACGGTTTTTTTAGCTGGCGCAGCTACTTTCTTAGCGACCTTTTTGGCAACTGGCTTAGCAGCTTTTTTAGGTGCAGCTTTCGCTACTTTTTTAGCAGCAGTTTTTTTGGCGGGAGCAGCTTTAGTGGCTGGCTTCGCGGCTTTTTTGGGTGATGATTTTTTTAATGCTTTGGCCATGAGATGGGTATTTGTAATTACGCCTTGTAAGTTATTACAGTATTACAATCTGGCATACGTTTAGTTACGATTTTTTTTCCTAAAACTGTTGATAACCTTACGGTAAATGTGTAGCCGCTCAAGTAGCACCCTATCTTTGACCATAAAGGCATTAGTAATATGAGCATTATAGTGCAGCAGTTGCGAAAAACTTATGGAAGTCAGATAGCCGTTAATGATATTAGCTTCAGTATTCAGCCAGGAGAAATTGTTGGCTTCTTAGGGCCCAATGGTGCTGGCAAAAGCACTACCATGAAAATGATTACAGGCTATTTAGCACCAAGTGCTGGCAGTATTCAGGTATGCGGATTGCCAATGCACATTGATAACACTGCTGCAAAGGCTAAAATTGGTTACTTGGCCGAGGCTAACCCTTTGTACTACGATATGTATGTAAAGGAATATTTACAGTTTATCGCACAAGTTTTTAAAGTATCGCAAGCTAGTAAAGCAGTAGCAGATGTGATTGAATTAACGGGATTAGGAATTGAGCAGCACAAAAAAAAAGGACAACTTTCTAAAGGTTATAAGCAGCGTGTTGGCTTGGCAGCAGCACTCATTCACCAACCGGAGGTGTTGATACTAGATGAGCCTACTACTGGCTTAGACCCCAATCAAATTATTGAAATAAGAAACCTAATAAAATCGCAGGGGCAACATAAAACAGTACTGTTTAGCAGTCATATCATGCAAGAAGTACAAGCGGTTTGTAATAGGGTTATCATCATCAACAAAGGACAAATTGTTGCCGACGATAGCTTGCATAACCTGCAAGGCAATCATCAGAAAAATCAGGTGTCGGTTGTGTTTAAAGAATCGTTGGAAGCTGAGTGGCTTCAACGCTTGCCTGCTGTTCAAAGTGTTAGTAAAAAAGATAATGTTACTTGGCAACTTCAAACAGCAGATACTACTGCGGCAAAAAAACAAGTAATGGAACTTGCCCTTGCTCAAGATTTAAACATTGTTAGCCTACAAACTGGTGGTAATAATTTGGAAGAAATATTTAGAAGCTTAACAGCAAGTAATCAATAAATAAAGGTTCGGATTGATATAAATCAATATGGGGCTCGCCTTCGGCGAGCCCCATAACGTTAAAACTTTACTAGAACGCTGCCATTACATACGTTCAATTGCTCTTAACCAACGCTCTGGTATATCGTTATTACAAGCTATTTGATAATCTTTATAGCTACAAGCCATCCAAGTTTCGTTGGGCAGTTGCATCCACCAACGGCCCGTACGCTTACTTTGTAAGAATACCGTATCAGTTTCTGCAAATGCCATATAAAATTCATTGAAGCTATCTCTGTCTTCTAATGCAGCTTCGAACTTGCCTTTATGAATACCATCCATTACATACCATAGCATATGGCTAATTTGTACTGCTGTAAGATGGCGTTCATCATTTACCGTAAGGTAACCATAAATACCAATAGTGCTTGTAAGATGGCTCATTCCGGCATATTGCATTAGTGTACAAATTTCTTCGCCATTGAAACCATTGGGCGTTAATAGATTGGCAGGTGCAAAAGCATGAGCAATGGCAGCAATATCTATTGTTAGCATGTGGCTATTACGTAGTACTGGCTCCATATCTTCTAAATGCTCTTTTACGCGACCTACACGATAACAATCGAACCGAAGTTTGTCGATTGTTTCTAACATGCGTGGATGCACCATGTAGCTTTGGAAACCGATATGATTGTAATGCTTAATGTAATTAGGATCGCCAGTTAGCATAGGTAGTAAAAAGTGATCGGCTGGTAGCGGTGCATCAAAATCTATATCAATTTTGGCATCGATGCAACTTGCTTCTATGATTTGTTCGTTCGCAGCATACACCTGATATTGTGCCAAGCTAATATCGTGGCTGCCACCTAGTATTATTACCTTTTTGCCAGCGGCAACCAAATCGTTCACCACCGATTGTAAGGCAGCATAGCTATCTTGTAGGGTAGCACCTATTTTCACATTACCTATATCTGCAATTTGTACTGTATCGTGCCAGTGATACAGGCTATAAAAGGCACTACGGATAGCATCGGCCGCCGATTGTTTTGTGGCAGGTATGCCGGCACCACGTGTTTCGTTGGTACCAACCAATACCATATCGGCATGAGCAATATCAGGGAAGCCATCTTCATCAAACACGGCAATATGCTTGCCAAGTTGGGTTTCTTTATACCCTTCATCGTTCGATAATGCGGCGATACTAATAGGCTCTAAAAAATCGGTAATGGTTGCGAATGATTGCGACATACGTATAACTTGTTGCTGCAAAATACAGTTACACGTCCTATGCTACAACAATGTGTATAATGCTATTCATTAGCTTTGAGGTACTCACAATTAACCACCAAAGGTTTGTAACATTTCTTTGTATAAGTTGCGCCAAGGCATATACTCGGCAGTTGCCGTTAAAAAGTGATTGTGGGCAATGGTTACCCACGTACCGCCTACCTGTTGTACTAGTTGTTGCTGCGCTGCTGCTTGCTGCATGGCAGCAGTTGTACTAAGCTTTTCTTCGAATATGGCATTTGCATCCATATAGCTGAACGGCACTACTTGTATAGGTAGCGTTTGATTTTCTAAGACATCGAAAAAATCGTATGTTTTGGCAATAGACGCTCTAAAACCGTTGATACTACCATAACCCATACTGTAATCGGTTTGTATACCAGCTTGTACCCACCAACGATAATTGATGGGCAAAGTTTGTGCTATATAATGTTGCCGACTAATAGTAACAGATTGCTTTACTATTTGCCGTAAGGCATTGCGTTCTGTAGCTACTAACGGTGCTTGCTGTGCCGCCTGCCAACTTGGGTGTAAACCATGTTGTGTTACAGTATTTTGTATTAACCGTTGCATTGCTTTACTACTCGGTGCTATGTTTTTATCGTAGCGGCTGCGGTGCGATGCTACCAACCAAAAATGTATGGCTGGCAATTGATGCTGCGTATGTAATTGTTGTAACCAATAGCATGGTTCTGCATACACATCTACCAATGCTTGATGTTGTTGCCACCAATAGGCCAACTTACCTGAACGCCAATGCCTTAGGGCATTAGCCATTTGTAACCATAATGGTTTATGCTTATACGCAAAGGCAATATCAATATCGTATGTTGGTAGCCATTGGTAGGTATTTGGCAAAGCCGCTAGTACTTGCTCATAGGGCTTGCCCCAACCCTTTGCAACGGCCAATTGTAACATTGCCAACCACCATAACTGTACCAAAGGTTGATGTAAAAATTGCTGCTTGTAAGCAACACTTTCGGTATGTGCATACCTGCCATAACTATCTTTTCGGTGTGGCAAATACTCTTCGTAACGACTTAATAGGTAAAAACTCGCAGCAAGGATATCGAAAGGTATTTCTGCCTTATAATGATTGAATAACGTGGTTAGCGATTGCCAACTATCGAGCTGTAGAGGTTGCTTTTGTATATTTTTTTCCCACAATATATCTGTAGGTACAATATGCCATCCATTAGGTGCACCTTGCGGTAAATGTGTTACGTAGGCGAGTCGTAATGCTTGATGCTGGCAGTAAGCATCCCAATTGTGTGTGAGGGTTACATTTATCGTAAGGATATATTGTAGCTGACTTACGATGTATTGTAAGCGTGGTGTTGATTGTTCGCTATATACCAATAACGTTGGCAGCATACAATGTTATGATGTGATGTTATGCTTTTCGTGCCATAATTGATTAAAGGTTTTTTGGCTGAAGTTGAGTTCGCTTCGGTGGGCCGTCCAACCTTTAAACACCTTATTTACAACCCAATTTTTCATATTGGCACTGCCCATATTCATCCATTTTCTATTGAGGCTTGCTTGCTTCCATGCCTTCCAAGCTAACCTTTCAGTTAGGGTACTATCGCCTGTTTGTACTGCTTTGTGGCGATTGTGTAATAACAACTCGTGCAGGTTAATACGTACTGGGCATACTTCGGTACAATTACCACATAAGCTGCTTGCATAACTTAAATGTTTGTAATCTTTACCACGTAAGTGGGGTGTAATAACCTTGCCTATTGGGCCACTGTAAGTAGTTTCGTAACTATGACCACCAATATTTTTATATACAGGACAAGCATTTAAACAAGCGCCGCAGCGTATGCAGTAGAGTGCTTCACGAGCTTTTTCATCGGCCAGTAAGTTGGTACGACCGTTATCGAGTAATATCACATACATTTCTTCTGGGCCATCGGTTTCATTGGCTTGGCGAGGGCCAGAAACAATAGTATTATATACTGTTACTTGTTGGCCTGTACCATATGTTGCTAAGAGCGGCCAAAACAGAGATAAATCGTTTATACTAGGTATCACCTTTTCGATGCCACAAATAACAATATGTGTTTTTGGAAAGGCACAGCTAAGACGTGCATTGCCCTCGTTCTCGGTAATAGCAATACTACCTGTATCGGCAATTATAAAGTTCGCTCCTGTTACACCTATTTGTGCTGCGGTATATTTTTCGCGTAGTTTTTCTCTGGCAATTTGTGTTAGCTTTTCAGGAGTTAATCCTTCGGGTACGCCCAGCTTTTTTGCAAATAGTGCAGCAACATCTTCTTTACTTTTATGCATGGCTGGTGTAACAATATGATACGGCGGTTCACCATCGAGCTGTTGAATGTATTCGCCCAAATCTGTTTCTACACTTTCGATGCCACGGTTCTCAAGAAAATCATTTAAATGAATTTCTTCTGTTACCATGCTTTTGCTTTTCACCAAGGTGGTACATTGCTTTTCGCTACAAATTTTGCCTATTGCTTGTAGTGCTTGTTGTGTTGTTTCGGCCCAAATTACCTTGGCACCCCTTGCTGTAATTTTTCGCTCAAAAGCTTCTAAATAGCTATCAAGATTTTCGATAGCACGCCACTTTACATTTTTAGCACGTTCACGTGCAGGCATTAACTGAGCAAATTGCTGCTTGCCTTTTGGCACAGTTGCATTGTATTTGCCAATATTGAAATTGATTTTGCGGCGATGTTCTTTATCAATCGCTTTTACGGCACTTTTATGCAAGAAACTTACTGCTGCATTACTCATAACACGCGGGGTTCATTTACGTAAGTTATTGGCTATTTTTCAAATGCGTTGCTGTGGCATCGAGGGTTTCGTAAAATTCAACACCATATTTTCTAATGAGC
>DMPB01000148.1:20862-34646 GCA_003456175.1 Chitinophagaceae bacterium
AATGATGGCTTCTTTCAGAAAATGATGTACCGGCACTTTTAATTTTTGACCTAAACTACAAGCAGCACTGCACAGATCGGTGCGTGGCTCGTAGTTCATATACTCCATATCGGGGTCTATTTCGCTCTGTTGAATTTTAATGGGGAATAAATGACAGCTAATGGGCTTTTTCCATTGGGTTTTTCCATCGTAATAAGCCTGTTCAAAGCCACATTTTAAAATACCTTTTTCATCTTTAAAGCCGTATACACACATTTCGCCATCAATGGTTGGGGTTACCCAACCAAAACTATCATCGAATACATACAAGCCTTGCTGTTCTATATTTTTGATTCCTGTTTTAGTAAGGTATGGCAACACATGTGGTAATGCTTTTTCTATTTCAAGCTTTTCTTGCTTTGTAATGGGTGCACCAGCATCGCCATCTTCACAACAGCCACCTTTGCAACGTGTGAGGTCGCATACAAACTGTTCTTGTACCACTTCATCGCTAATAAGCACATTATCTATCGCAATCATACTGTGTTTGATTTAATTTTTCCAGCGAAATGTTTGTATGAGGTGTTTGATATCTTGTACAATAAACTGTTGTACTGGCTGTAGTGAATCTTGGTTAGGAGTAGCTTCAAAATATAAAGCACCGCGTAGAAAATGTCTGGTGCTATCGGTTAAAAAGAACTGTGTTTCTGTTGCAACATCGCCTTGTACTTTGAAGAACATACCTTCGATACCATTGGCTGTTGTAATGATGCTATCTTCAATAGCGTATGCTTTCTGCGTATGCTTTTGCGTAAGCTCATAACTATCTCGCAATAAGGAGTCAAATTGATTTTGTGGACCAATTTGCTTGTAACTAATATGCAAGCGTCCGCTAAACGAAGGAAACACAATATTAATCCACCAATCGTTTTCAGCTTTCTCACCAAAGAACAAGCTATCTTTTTCAACACTTGCATATTTGGGATACTCGAAACTATAAGGATACCCTGCTAGATTGAAAGTTTGATATTGCTTTTTAGGAAATTGCAATTGAAAGTAACCTTTAGGTTTAGGCGTGTAATTGCTATTACAAGCGGCTATACTGCATAACACCACTAACAAAAAATACTTCATGCGCACTTAATCTGTTTGTAACGGTTTGATAGTTACTTTGATTTTTTTCAAACGATTTTTCACCACTTCTAGTACAGTAAAATCAAAATCACCTACACTAATTACCTGATTTGGCTGGGGTATTTCACCTGCAATTTCAAGTACAAGACCGGCAAGAGAATCACTTTGTCCTTTAACACCATCGAAAGTATCTGTAGCAAGTTTCATGGCCTTGCATACATCATGAATCATGCTCTTACCTTCAAAGATGTAGTTATTATCATCAAGCTTTTTATAATCGCTATCATCATCATCAAACTCGTCTTTAATATCGCCAATAATTTCTTCGATGATATCTTCTAGAGTAACAATACCACTTGTGCCACCAAATTCATCAACTACTACGGCAAAGTGAATACGCTTTTGTTGGAACTCTTTTAGTAAATCTTCAATTAACTTTTGTTCGTGTACAAAGTAGGGTTGCCTGAGTAATTGATGCCAATCGAAACTAGCTGGTTGATCTAGGTAAGGCAATAAATCTTTGGTATGCAATATCCCAACTACTTCATCAAGTTTGTTTTTGTATACTGGCAAGCGGCTATAATGTAATTCCTCTGCCTTTTTAACCACCTCATTAAAAGGCGATTTATGCTCAATACCATTCACATCCATACGCGTACGCATGATTTGCTTTACGGATATGTTACCGAACTTAACAATACCTTTCAAGATATTTTTTTCCTTCTCAGAGGCGGCATTTTCAGTAGTAATATCAATGGCATGATCGAGTTCTTCTAAAGTAATAGCTTTATTACGACTATCAATTTTTTTCTCAATCATATCTGAGTTACGCACCAACCAAGCTGCCAAGCCACTAAATAAATAACTGAAAGCCTCTATAATAAACCCAACATCTTTTGCAAAACGAATATTGTTTTGTTGTGCCATTACCTTAGGCATTATTTCTCCAAACAATACCAATAAGCAAGTAACTAAAAACACTTTAATACCAAACTCTAGCCAAATATTATCAATGCTTCCGGCATACATCATATTACCGATAATTAAATCGCTGATAATAATGATGGCAATGTTAACAAAGCTGTTCGTAATTAGTAATGTGGCAAGTAGTGTTTTTGGGTTTTCTAGCAAGGCAACAATTCGCTTGTACGCTAACTGCTGCTTGGTTTTGAGCATATTAATATCCTTATAACTCAACGAAAAAAAAGCCACTTCGGCACCTGAAACTGCAAAGCTGATACTCAGTAATACAATCAATAAAATAATGAGTATAGTGGTGCCTTCCGTTGGTAACGGACTTGCATCGAGTATAGGCGTAGTGTATTGTAGTAATGTAGCGAACAAATTCAATGAGGTACTAGGTTTACTTACGTAAAAGGTATAATAGCCAAATCGGCTTAAGCACTTTTACAAAGCAGCAAAAATACCGAAACGGTTTTAACAAGTGTTAGAAAGGTAAATTTCCATCATTTTCAGGGCCATAAGGTGGTATTTCGTCGCCACCTAAGTTTTCGATATCATCGTTACCTTGCGGTAAATGTTGATGGCCATCACCACGTTTTTCAAGCATAATAAGGTTATCACCTACAATTTCAGTAGCATGCTTTTTCACTCCTTCCTTATCTTCCCAATGGCGTGTTTTTAAACGACCTTCTATATATACTAGGCTTCCCTTATGCAAATACTTTTGAGCTAATTCGGCTAGCCCACGCCACAGAACAACCGTATGCCATTCTGTTTGTGAAATCAAACGGCCTGTTCTGTCTTTGTAGGTTTCAGTTGTTGCTAACGGAAATTTTGCCACAGCGATATTGCCTTCCAAATACTGAACATCAGGCTCTTTTCCCAAATTACCAATCAGCATTACACGGTTTACGCCACGCATATAAATTATTTTACGTTCTTCTAAAATCTTTAAAATGAAAGATACAGAAATTTCAAAACAAGTATCAGGTTTTTACATCAGCGTAATTATGGACATATTTTAGGTTAAAGGGGCTGCATTGAGGTACTGATTAATAATTTTAGGAAATGCTAACTGCTTAATTTCATTTACCGTAAGGTATTCATAATGCTGCAAACTAGCAGGTATTGTAATAAGTTGTAAAGCCACAAACTGTGCATGAATGGTTTGATGCGTTAGTTGCTGCTTTAATGGCCTACTAACATGCTTAATACGTAATAAAGTATTTGGCCATTGTTCGTTCCACCACTTAGTGGCAGCCTGCGTATTGAATACTTGCTTTTCGCCCGTTTCTACCAAATAAAATTCGTGTAATTGCTGCCAGATATCGCTGCCAGCCCGCTGATGAATGAGCCATTTTCCATTGTGTTCTATCACAAAATAGGTGAGCCAGCGGTTTTTCTTAACAAGCGTTTTCGCTTTTACCGGAAGGTGATGTACAGTTCCTGTGGCATAAGCAACACAATTTTGTTGTAAGGGGCAGCTACCGCATTTAGGTTGTAATGGCGTACATACGGTAGCGCCAAAATCCATAATTGCTTGGTTATACTCGGCAGGCGTATCGGTGGCTAGCATTTGCTGGGCCAATGCTTTGAATAAAAGCTGCCCTTCGGTGCTATCGGTAGGTGTATCGTTGCCGCTAAAACGGGCAAGTACACGGTATACGTTTCCATCAATAACCGCATAGGGTAAGTTAAATGCGAACGATGCAATAGCAGCAGCTGTGTACGGACCAACACCTTTCAGTGCTAATAAATCGTTGTAATTATTGGGAAAGTTGCCCCCTTGCGTAGCAATATACCTTGCGGTAAATAAAAGATTACGGCAACGATTGTAGTATCCCAAGCCTTCCCATAGTTTGAATACGGCTTCATCTTTAGCAGCGGCCAGTGCATGTACTGTTGGGTAAGCTTCAATGAACTTTTCATAGTAAGGCAAGCCCTGTTCTACCCTTGTTTGCTGCAAAATAATTTCGCTCAGCCAAATTCTATAAGGGTCTTTAATACCCTTCCACGGCATGCTGCGTACATTTTCTGTGCTATGCCATTGTAATAATGCAGTTGTAAAAAAAGAATTGGTCGCTGCCATAAAAGCTGTAACAATGAAAACAAATGCAAGGTTAAAACATTCCCGCTGTCGTATGAATTTTTTGAAAATTCTGCCCGATAACTTGTATAAGCAGTTTTACAATAATATTTTTACTATATACAATACCCAAAGAATCAATGCTTTATGCTTAACACATTATTGTTTAGTGTTGTTAATTTATGCATTTTTGTATAACTTTAAAGAAGAATTAAAGACAATTTATTAAACACTATCGATGAGAAAGTCTGACCTTATAGATAGAATTGCAGAACAAACAGGCATACCTAAAGTAGATATTTTAGTAGTAGTTGAAGCGTTCATTAAAGAAGTAAAACTAAGCCTTAAACAAGGCACAACCGTGTATTTACGTGGGTTTGGTAGCTTCTTAACCAAACGTAGAGCAGCCAAAATTGGTCGCAACATCAAAAAGAATATTGCCATTGATATTCCGGCACATACCATACCTGCTTTCAAGCCTTCAAAAGAGTTTTTAGCAGAAATAAAAGACGCACCTGCAAGTCAAGAGGTAGCTGTAGACGATTAAAATCGTTAAAAACCTATTTCTCTGAACCTGCTTTAGCCTGCTTACAATACTTTTGCAGCCTTAACTGAAAGCATGCAAAAGAAACAATGGTACTGGGTAGCAGGTACGCTTGCTGTAACAATAGTCATTTATTTTCTAGCACCTACACAAGCCAAACAAAAGGCACCTGCCAACGTAGCAGCAGCACCCACAACCCCGCCAGCTGTAAATATTGTACCCACCGATACCGTTATTTTAGGCGCCATTAAAGAACTTAAAAGCACCGAACAGGCCACCGCTAGATATCTTTGGGAGCAAACTCAAAATGCAACCGGAACCAATGCTATCGGCCTATACAAGCAAGCTGCTACCTTTTGGGGTGATACCGTGCACAACCATATTTTAGGAGCTTATTATTTAGGAAAAGCGGCTCAGTTGGAAAATTCTGAGAAAAACCTCACCTTTGCAGCCCGTTTGTTGTTAGACGAAGTGATGCAAGGTGCCGAACCAGCCCTCCAAAGTTGGATGGCGAATGAAGCTAAAGGATTCTTTGAAAAGCTAGTAGCACAAAATCCAAACAACGATTCGGCTGTTATTGCAATTGGTGCATGTTACATGTTCGGCAATATTGCTGCAAACCCTATGGAAGGTATTTTAAAAGTACTCTCCATTGCAGAAAAAGACCCGAACAATATGTATGCTCAGTTAATGCTTGGTCTTGGTGGTTTAAGAAGCGGACAACTTGATAAAGCCATCGAACGCTTTTTAAAAGTTACGGAAAAGCAACCAAGCAACATTGAAGCAACGCTATTGCTTGCCGATGCATACGACAGAAAAGGGGATAAAAAGAATGCTGTAAGTTGGTACCGCAAAGCCAGCAACCTCATTCAAATACCCGAAGCTAAAAAAGACATTGAAGAGCGTATTAAAACGCTTCAACAATAAAAACTGTATTTGTTAACTAAAAAATTGAACAACAATGCCTTGCGGTAAAAAAAGAAAACGTCATAAGATTGCGACGCACAAAAGAAAAAAGAGACTTCGTAAGAACCGTCATAAGAAAAAGAACAAATAGTTCTTTCGTTTCTTAAAAAGTTCAAAAACTATATCAAAATAATGCCGGCGGAGCCTTCCATCGGCATTATTTTCTGATAACGCACTACCTCACTTAGTTGAATACGCTGGCAACTTTACCTTTCCTTTCCTAAAGTACTTACAGCGAAATCCAAAACGAGTGTTATGGCATTGTTTTGTTTTTCGCCTTGATTATCTATTACTTTATAGTTGCCACTTGTGAATAAAGAACTCATTATAAATGCTACGCCTACTGGTGTAGAAATTGCCCTCCTCGAAGATAAAAAACTCGTTGAACTGCATCACGAGCAAGCTAACGCCAACTTTACCGTTGGTGATCTTTACCTTGGTAAGGTTAAAAAACTCGTACCCGGCATGAATGCCGCCTTCGTTGATGTTGGCGCCGATAAAGATGGTTTTTTACACTACACCGATTTAAGTCCTTACATCAGAAGCATACTCAAATTCACACAAATGGGTATGGTTGATAAAAGCGATGATGGCCTCGATTTTAGCAAATTCACCGTTGAACCTGAAATTGTAAAAACCGGCAAAGTGAACGAGGTACTTAATGGAAAGCCACATGTACTCGTTCAAATTTTAAAAGAGCCCATCGCCTCCAAAGGTCCACGTTTAAGTTGCGAATTAAGCCTACCAGGCCGTTTTATCGTAATTACCCCTTTCAATGATATTGTTGCTGTTAGTAAGAAAATTCATTCTTCTGACGAACGCAAGCGACTCCAAAAAATCGTTGAAAGTATCAAGCCTAAAAATTTTGGTGTAATTGTACGCACAGCAGCCGAGGGCAAAAACACTGCCGAACTACATGAAGATTTACAGCAACTTGTAACTACTTGGAAGCAAATTCAACAAAACCTAAAAGGAGCCGAAGCACCTGCTAAAATTTTAAGCGAGCAAAACAAAACCACGAGTATGCTCCGCGATTTGCTCAATGCCGATTTCAATCGCATTGTAGTGAACGATAAAAACATTTACAACGATACACATAACTATCTCCAAAAAATAGCTCCTGAAAAGCAAAACATTGTATCGTTTCACAACAATGGCTACCCCATTTTCGAGCAATATGGTGTTTCAAAACAGGTAAAAGCAAGTTTCGGAAAAACCGTTAACCTGCCTAGCGGTGCTTACTTAATCATTGAACATACCGAGGCGCTGCATGTGATAGACGTGAATAGCGGTTATAAAAGTGTAAGCAATAATCAAGAAGATAATGCTTTAGAAACCAACTTAGAAGCTGCAGCAGAAATTGCACGCCAACTTCGCTTACGCGATATTGGTGGCATTATTGTGATAGACTTCATTGATATGAAGCTACCCGATAACAAAAAGAAGCTGCAAGAAGCCATGGAAGGCTTTATGCGTGCCGACCGTGCCAAGCATGCCGTACTACCCATTAGCAAGTTTGGCCTTATGCAGGTTACACGCCAACGCATGAAACCTGAAATGAGCATTAACACCATGGAAGTGTGCCCTTCTTGCAATGGAACCGGCAAAATTACAAGTACTCATTTGTTGGTAGATGATATTGAAAAACGCTTACACTACTTACTCACACACGGCCACAAACAGCTTACCATTGCGGTACACCCTATTGTACACAGCCACCTTACAAAAGGATTTTGGAGCTTACGTCGCCAATGGTGGTGGCGTTATAAAACCAATATTAAAATAGTAGCCAATACCGATTATTATATTACTGAGTTTCAATTCTTCGATGCAAACGAAGAGCAAATTAAACTTTAACGTATAAAGCCATGCACTCAGCATGGCTTTGCTATTGTAGTGTACCTTACGGCAAATGATAACGCTGTAGTTATTGAGTGCACCGACATTTACCGTAAGGTTACGCTAAACATTACCCTAACTTGACACAAAAAAAATGATAGTGGTATAACTTTAAACCTATTTTCAACGTACAATCGTATATCCTATATGCTCAAAAAACTATACTATACCATTTCTGGCAATACAATAGCTTTTTCGTTTGAGCATCGTATTTTCAATATCACCTGCTTTATAGGCACTTTTTTCACTACACTTGGGTTTGCACTCAATTTTTCGCTGGGCCTCGGCTGGATGGTAATACTCACATCGCTTACGGGCATTGCTTATGGTATTACACAATATTACCTCTCTAGAATACAAGGCAAGTTTAAAGCCGTATACATAGATGCTTATGTGTTATTAACTAACCTATTACTTGGCGCTACTTTTTTCTATAACAGTGGCTCTGAGGGTACTGTATTTTACACCTTATTGGTGAACTATTGCACGTTTATGCTTATTGGCAAGCAATCGCAACAACTTCGTATTTCCATTGTGTTCATTACCACTATCATCGTATTACTGTTCGTTGAAGTTAACTTTCCTACACTCATTTTACAATATGAAAACAATGCACAACGCATTTCAGACCATGCAACGCTATTAGTGTACGCATTGTTATTTATTGGTTTAATCATCAGACTCTTTAGGAAAGATTATGATAATGAAAAAGCTACTATTGAATATCAGAAAGAAGAAATTACAAAACTGTACGAAAAAACAGCAGAGAAAAATCAATTCATAGAATCATTGGTAGCAGAGTTACACCACCGTACCAAAAACAACTTGCAGGTAGTATCGAGCTTACTGGCACTACAATCTAAACGCCTGGCCGATGAAAATGCACAAATAGCACTTGAAGAAAGCCGCAACCGCGTAGATGCAATGGCTTTAATTCATCAAAAATTATATCTCAATAACGAGCTAGCATCGGTTAATATCCAAGAATACCTCGACAACTTATCGGTATCACTAGCACAAAGTTTTGGTTTTGATACAAACATTGTCAACACAAGTGTAAGTCTGCCCGACAAATCGATGGATATAGATAGAGCCGTTCCGATCGGACTCATTGTGAATGAGCTTGTTAGTAATGCATTTAAGCATGCTTTTACAACAACACCTAAGCCGCAACTACGCATTCGTTTGTACGAGCAGCAAGGAAAAATTAATTTACTAGTTAGCGACAATGGTAGTGGTATAACACCACAAAACACAAAACAAGCATTTGGTATGAAGTTGGTACACATTCTTGTAGAACAATTAGAAGCCACCATACATATTAGCTACAATAACGGAACCAATATCCTCATTACGCTTTAGGTATGAAAAAGAACAATCGTATTATCATTATAGAAGACGAACTGATTACAGCCAACAGCATTCAAGAACTACTCATCGAAGAAGATTACGATGTAATGGGCATTGCTACCGATGCCAATAAGGCACTTTTAATTTGTGCACAAAGTACCGAACCCCCAGCGGTAGCTATTTGCGATGTACGAATTAAGGGTACTACCAACGGCATTCATGTAGCAGCACAGTTAAAGTCGTTGTATGGTTGCGAAATAGTTTTCCTTACAGCCTTTTCTGACGCTAAAACAGTAGAACATGCGTTTCAGCAAGAGCCTGTAATGTATGTGGTGAAGCCTTTTAACGATAAACAATTACGGGTTGCTGTACAAATGGCTTTTCATAAAATTTACCGCAGGCTCAATCTCAATCTACAGTTAAACCTTACAAGTCGCGAAAAGCAAATTGCAAGCATGGTAGCACAAGGTTTATCTACCAAAGAAATTGCCCGACAGCTTAACATTAGCGATGAAACGGTAAAAACACATCGCCGTAAAATGCTTCAAAAGAACGATATCAGCAGTTTCACCAAACTCATTTTTTTAATGAGCAGAGAGCAGCAAACATAACACCTTACGGTAAATGAATGATGCAACATATTACAACTATATTTTTTTTGAATATGTATGAGAACAATTAAGGGCTCGCCTTCGGCGAGCTCTTAATTGTTAGATACTTGGTATCAATCAGTTAATGCCTTAACCAATTGCTTGTGCTAAATCGGCAATCAAATCATCTACTTGTTCAATACCAACACTCAAGCGAATTAAGCTATCACTTAAACCATTTTTCAAACGCTCTTCTCGTGGGATGCTAGCATGCGTCATACTCGCCGGATGATTAATTAAACTCTCCACGCCACCAAGACTTTCCGCTAATGCAAATAAATGCGTGCTACTTAGTACACGCTTTGCTTCTTCAACGCTATCATTTGCTAATACAAAACTTATCATACCACCGAAACCACGCATTTGCTGCTTGGCAATAGCATAGCCCTTATTATCTTCAAAACCAGGCCAATACACTTGTCCCACTTTAGGATGCGAACGTAACCAATGTGCTATTTTTTCACCATTCTCGCAATGGCGTTGCATACGCACATGCAAGGTTTTAATACCACGTAACACCAAGAAACAATCTTGAGGGCCTGGCACGGCACCACAACTTTTTTGAATAAAATAAAGTTGCTCTCTTAGTGTATCGTCATTTACCGCAAGGCAACCTTGTATTACATCGCTGTGGCCGCCCAAATATTTGGTAGCACTGTGCATTACAATATCGGCACCTAGTGTAAGTGGATTTTGTAAATACGGACTAGCAAAAGTGTTATCAACACATAATAACACCCCATGCTTTTTTGCAATAGCACTTACCGCAGCGATATCAGTAATATTCATCAGCGGGTTGGTAGGTGTTTCTATCCACAGTAGTTTGGTAGCTGGTGTAATTGCTGCCGCAATATTTGCAACATCGGTAGTATCTACATATTTAAACACAATGCCAAACTTGGCAAACACTTTTGAAAACAAGCGGTATGTACCACCATACATATCATTCGCTGCAACCACTTCATCGCCGGGTTGTAATAATTTTATTACAGCATCTGTAGAAGCAACACCACTGCTAAATACTAAACCATGCTTTGCATTTTCTAACTCGGCAATAGCACTTTCTAAAGCAAAACGTGTGGGGTTTTGACTACGAGCATACTCATAGCCTTTATGTGTTGCCGGTGCTTCTTGTACATACGTACTGGTTTGGTAAATGGGCGTCATAATAGCGCCAGTAGTTGGGTCGGGCGTTACGCCTGCATGTATACACTTGGTATTGATATGATGTTGTGCCATATTTAAAATTGAAAGCGCAAAGATGCTATTTAGTTCGTTAACAAAAGCTAACAATTGTTGGCTACAACATAGCAGCTACGCACAAATAGCGCCAATCGAAATTATTGGCAGCATGTGCATTGGCAGCATTAATAGGTGCTTGCAATACCGATTTGTGCAGCATTTTAGCTTGCACCAACTTGTGCCGAGCTTCATGAATAAAAGCTTTCATAGCGGGTTGCAGCAACCATTGTTGCTGTGGTGGTTCATAACCAATCTTACCCTTACGCCAAGTAATACCTTGCGGTAAATGGGGCTCTACAGCTTTACGCAGCAGCCACTTGGTGTACCCATCTTTAAACTTGTAATGCGATGGTTGTGCAAATGAAAAATTCACCAAATTGTGCATGAGATAAGGCAACCGAATTTCGCTACCGAATGCCATGCTATTTCTATCGGCATATTGTAACAGCGCTTGTAAGCCCATAATGTGCGTACTGTACCATAAAATATCTTCTACTGCATGAATTACTGGCTTTTCAAGCGTATCGGGGTTACGATACTTCCAGCTAAAATCTATATCGATATACGCTGTACCGTATTGTTGATTGATTGCTTTTTTTTGCAGGTGTGCTGCTGCTTTTTCAGGAAAATATCCTGCGGCAATTTGTGCAATGCCAGCATTAGCCACAAAGCCATTAGCCATCATTTGTTTACGTTCGCTCCAATAAGCTTTTTTATCAGTTCGCCATAGTTGCACCAAATACCATTGTACAAAACGTTCATAACCGCCCAACACCTCATCGGCACCCTGGCCATCTAGCAGCACGATAACACCCGCTGCTTTAGCTGCCTGGTAAATACAATACTGGGTAAATACACTGGCACTTTGCACTGGCATTTCTTGATGTGTCATAAAACGTTGCCACTGCGTTGCTAAATCGTTCGCTGTTGGTGTAACGATATGGTGTGTAACACGGTTCGGATAATGTGCTGCTACTTGCTGTGCAAATACTGTTTCGTCTTTCTCAAAGCCCGGAAAGCCTGCCGTAAAAAAATGAAAATGTTGTGTGTTTGATTGTTGTAACGCCGTAGCAGCAATGGCAGCACTATCAATACCGCCACTAACACTCATCCCAACGGCAACATCGCTACGAAGGCGGCGCTGTACCGATGTTTGCAACAGTTGCTGATATACGGTTATTGCTTCATTTACCGTAAGGTTACCATACTGCTCCCAGGCTTGTTGGCGTTGCAATTCAGGCTTATACCATCTACGCATTTGCAACTTACCTAATGCAGGTTGCACGGTTATAAAATTACCCGGAGGCAATTGCAGTATATCGTTATAAAAGGTTTGGGTTGGCTGCAATGGGTTTTGAACCATACCAAGTGTGAGGTAATTAAGTACCCTCGTACCATTGATATTTTTGGGTGCACCCACCTCCCATAAAGCTTTGATTTCGCTTGCGAACACCATACTTTCAAAGGCTCTGTTTTGCAGGCCATAACGAACATGATAGTACAATGGTTTTTCGCCGTATCTATCACGTGCTATCCAAACGGTTTGTGTTGGTTGATGATGTATGGCAAATGCAAACATGCCATCAAACTGCTGCAATGCATCGGTGATACCCCACACCTCAACTGCAGCCATAATTACCTCTGTATCTGATTGTGTTGTGAATACTTGTCCGAGTGCTTGCAAGGTTGTTCGTAACTCTACATAATTATATAGCTCGCCATTATACACAATGGTGTATTCATTACGTTGCATGGGCTGGTGGCCTGCCTCGGAAATATCAATAATGCTAAGCCTTCTGTGCACTAGTAACGTGTGTTCATCATCGCTTTGCCACATGCCTTCATCATCGGGGCCACGGTGCTGTAAGCGGTGTGCCATGCGTTGCCCTAATTGGTGTGTTACCAATGCCCGATGCGGTGATATAATGCCTGCGATGCAACACATGGCAGCAAAGTACATACCTTACGGTAAATAATAAGCTTCTGTACTTGCTTTCGTTGTACTTTGCAAGCATGCATTACGCACCTTATACGCACGAATGGTACATGCACAAGGCTTTACAGCAAGCCCAGTTGGCATTTGAAAAAGAAGAAATTCCGGTTGGCGCCATCGTTGTAATGCAAGATAAAATTATTAGCAGGGCACATAACATGACAGAACAATTGAACGATGTTACAGCACATGCCGAAATATTGGCCCTAACAGCAGCCTTTAATCACATGGGTGCAAAATACCTACCCGATGCTACTTTATACGTAACACTAGAGCCTTGCCATATGTGTGCCGGTGCTTTGTATTGGAGTAAAATTGGCAGGGTAGTATATGGTGCTAGTGATGCAAAGCATGGCTATCAACACTTTTTTGGTGGTAATAACGCAATGCATCCTAAAACAGAAATTATTAGTGGTATACTGGCTAACGAATGTGCCGCATTAATGAAAAACTTCTTTAAAGCGAAGCGTTAGGTGCTATATCGTTAAGCCCCATACATACATATTTGGTGTACATGTAATCGCTAATACCATCTGCACCGCCTTCTTTGCCAAAACCACTTTGTTTAATACCACCGAAAGGTGCTTCTGCGTGAGAAATTAATCCTTCATTCACGCCAACAATACCATACTGTAGTGCTTTGGTGATACGCCATGCCTCGTGAATATGATTGGTAAATAGGTATGCTGCCAAACCATAAATAGTATCGTTCGCCATGGCAATTACTTCGGCCTCGGTATCGTACACATAAATAGCAGTAACAGGACCAAAAATTTCATCGTTATGAAGCTGCATATCGGGTGTACATTGTGTAAGTACAGTAGGTTGCAGCATCAGTGCATTTGCCGTAAGGCGCTTACCACCACATACTATTTGTGCTCCTTTTTCGGTTGCATCGTGGATGAGATGTAACACTTTTTGTACCGCTTTTTCATTAATGAGTGGCCCGATTTGTGTGCCTTCGTGTGCTCCATCGCC
>DMPB01000148.1:34884-37169 GCA_003456175.1 Chitinophagaceae bacterium
TTCGTGTGCTCCATCGCCTACTTTCATGGCTTGTACTGCTTTTGTGTAGGCAGCTAGAAAAGCATCGTAAATACCTCGTTGTACATAAATGCGATTGGCACAAACGCAGGTTTGTCCGGCATTACGATACTTACTTTGTAGCGTACCCCGAACTGCCGTAGGTATATCTGCATTATTAGTAACTATTAAAGGAGCATTACCGCCTAATTCTAACGATAAACGCTTCACTGTTGTTGCGGCTTTTTCCATGAGCCAACGACCGGTTGCAGTACTGCCGGTAAAAGTAATTTTCTGTACTAGCGGATGTGTTGCTAACACCTCTCCTACCGTTTGTGGCTGTGCGGTGGTAACTACATTTAGCACGCCTGCTGGCAAGCCAGCTTCGGCTGCCAAGTGTGCTAAAGCCAGGGCACAAAGTGGTGTATCTTCTGCAGGTTTTAATACTACGGTACATCCTGCTGCCAATGCAGGCGCCAGCTTACGTGTAACCATAGCTATCGGAAAATTCCATGGTGTAATGGCGGCCACCACACCTACAGGTGCTTTAATGGTGAATAGCTGTTTGTTAGCAACTACTGGTGGTATTGTGAGTCCGTTAGTTCGCAATGCTTCGTGGGCATACCATGCAATAAAACTAGCACCATATTGTACTTCGCCTAATGCTTCTTGCAAGGGCTTGCCTTGCTCGGCAGTTAGCAAAGCTGCTAATATTGGCGCATGTTCAAGTATGCTTTGATGCCAGCGGAGTAATATCGCACTGCGTTCGTGTGCAGTAGTGTGTTGCCATATTTCAAAAGCAGTGTGTGCTGCTTCAATAGCATTTACCGCAAGGTGCTCATCGGCATTGGTTACCGAAACAATAACTTGTTGTGTTGCAGGGTTAACCACATCAAACGTTGTTGCGGCTGATAGCCACTGATTGTTTATGAAACTTTGATTGAATAATAAATGCTGATACATGGTTTTAGAAGTGCAATAAAGTCTATTAAATAATTGGTTGCAGTTGCGGGGCTGCAAGATTAAAGGTACCTTTGTAATACCTACGTACCCAAATACTAAATGCAAGTTTTTTTGTTTAATTCTATTCCTTCCGGATACTGGAGGGAGTACATTGATAACACCACCAACATTAACGTACAACTCGTACGATTGGTAGCATATATTGTTGTTGCTACCTGTGGTTTGTTTGTGGTAACGAGCCCGTTTGTTGATTACCAGCATTTTATTCCGAGCTATGCAGAGCAACGCAGCATCTTAATTTTTTGTGCGATTAATGCTATTGTAATAGCTGTGCTAGCAAGTTTTATTTTAAAAAAACCCACTTCAGTTGGCATTGTTTGGAAGCGTGTTTTTAGTTTTTATTTTTCGTGTAGCCTCATTTTAACAACGTTGGTTGCTACATTGGTAGGGCTGGCAGCACATGTACAACTATCTATTGTTATTTTTTTAATTGGCTTAATTAGTGTGGCTTCTTTATGGAGCTTTGAGTTGTTAGAAACCCTACTGTTACTTATTATTATTGCTGTTGTAATGCATGTAGGATTACAAATTACAATTACCAATCATTTGCAGCGTAACTTACTGTTAGTGATTGGTTATATCCATTTGTTGGCCTTCTTTTTTATTAATCGTTGGATTTATAGCTATCGTGTGAATCAAACTATTCAGCTACAACATATCAAACGCAAGAATCAAGAAATTGAACGTGCCATGCAGGCAAGGGTTAATATGTTGAATGTAGTAGCACACGACTTACGTAATCCTATTAATGCTATTGATAGCATTACCAATGTACTTGAAAATTTAGCCCCAACTGCAGAACAAGAAGAGTACCTTAAAATGATTGGTATTAGCTGTCAGAAAGCGAGAACCATTATTGATGATATTGTAGATGCAGCTCGTACCGATGCCAGCTTTGAAACTATTTTGCTAGAACCTGTTAATATGAACGCTTTAATGGTTGATGTAGTTGCCGCTTGGCAATTACAAATGAAAACCGGGCATCATATTATACTTGAGAACCCAACAAAAAAAGTAATTGCTTACACCAATAAAGCCAAGCTTACGAGAATAATCGATAATCTTGTATCTAACGCTGCGAAATTTTCGCAAGATGGCACTACTATTACGCTACAACTACAAAGCGATGGTTATACCACTCAAATTGCCATCAAAGACCAAGGTGTAGGTATTGCACCTGAAACACTACCTTTTGTTTTTGAACGCTTTACTAAGGCAAGCCGCGATGGTGTTCGTGGTGAAAAATCTATTGGGTTAGGCTTACA
>DMPB01000148.1:37413-46098 GCA_003456175.1 Chitinophagaceae bacterium
CATATAAGCAAGCAATTGATTGAGCAAATGCATGGCACCATTACCGTTAACAGTACTGTAGGCGTTGGCACAACATTCACCATTAGCTTACCCGTTGCTGCAGTTACATAAGTTTGTTATTGCACTGCCGGCATGGCACTATCGGCTACACTCAAATAAGTATCTGGATTGATATTGAACAGTGTGATACTTTTTAAATCTTGCGTAGCACGTAAGCCATTGATACTAAATATTTTATCGGCCGGTTTGAGAATTTTAACAGGCTTATCGGTATAAAAAATTTGTTGCAACTGATCCCAGTACAACTCATCAGTTAATAAAGTATCACCTTTAACTGTAATTACCACTACACTATCTTTTAGCAACACTTTGTTATCGTTTTCAAGATAACGACCAAAACGAGCATCTAGTTTGGTTTCAATTTGCTTAGTGATGGTATAAAAATCTACATGTAATGTTTTAGGAAACTCTACCCTTGGTGTATCAATTAAATAACGATACATCAACGGTGCAGTAAGTCGAGCCCGCATTTTGCCATCGGTACTTAAATAGCTATCAATATTGGTAGCTTCTTCTACACCGGTTTTTCGCTGGCTTAGATCTCTTACCTCTTGTAAACTATTTTCACACGATACCATAAAAAAGCAGCCCACAATAGCGGCTGCCTTAAGTATGTACCTTACGGTAAATGATGGGTTCATATTTACGTAAGTGAATATCATTAATCGTACTTGCGTTTAAGTGGCTTACCCCAAACATCTGTAAGCGAAAAACCAACCGACAAACGAATGAAGTTTTCGCTAATGCTATTATTAGTACTACCACGGCGGCCTAGTTCTAATGCCGTACTTACTTGCGTAAATTGATTATCGTACATTCTAAACTTGCGAATATTAAATGTACCACCCACAGTTAATGCACTTACATTAATAGACCTGTTTTCTGGAATCAAATAATCTTGGCCTGTGTAGAAGCCGATGCGGTAAGTAGTTGTACGTACAAAGCGATTATCGAATGGATTGGGTGTAAACTGTATGCCAAAGCGAGCAGTCCAATTATCTTGTACTTTATCACGCTGACCGTAGTAACGATATTGGCTCCAACGTGTGTTGGTATACTCTGCCGATACTAAGAACTGGTCAGGAGCATTAGCAAAACCACCCAAGCGACGACCTACGGCTACACCAACAGTGTATGTAGTTGGTAATGTAATGGTACCTCTAATATTGGTACGACGGCGAACACTGTCAATAGCAGAAATACCGCCACTTGCATTGTATGTGAATGTATTTTCAGTTACATCTTCTGATGCTCTTACATCTTGCTTCATACTACCTGTAGCACCAAAGCGCATGTATGTTTGATGCGTAATATTTCTTTTCGCAGAAGTATCGTAGCGGTTTTTTAATACCAACTCGTATTGAATACCAATATTAGCAAACGGATTATTGAAAGTTACATTACTAGTACGCATACCTGGGTAATAGGTAACAGTATCGTTAATCAATAGAATTTTAGTACTGGTTTCTTTTTTGCCAAACAAGTAACCCACATTAGCACCTACACTTAAGCCTTTCCAACGCTTACCCAAACCAATAAATACCTGATTTAAACCACCGTTGCCCTCGTAGATAGATTTGATACTATCGATACCAGCGAGACGGCTGTTAGATTCTACATTATAGTTGATGCGTGTTACCGGACGCACGCCAAACACCATTCCCAAATTACGCTTTGTGCTTATAGGAAAGCCAATGGTTACGTAAGCCGGCATAAAGTTGGTGCTGCGGTAGTTACGAGGGTTCACATTATCTTGTAGTGTACGGCTATCAATGGTTAATGCCAAATCGTAGCTAATACGCTGTAAGTTGGCATAGCTGGCGGGGTTGCTGGTATTCACCGCTACCAGATCTCTCCAAGTAGCGCTTATACCACCCATTGCACGGGTAGCTACGTGTTGGTTGGGGAATAAATCGCCCAAGCCATAACGTGAGTAGGGTGAGTTTTCTTGCGCTAGTAGCGGTTGACTACAGGCAGCAATTAAACCTATCATTAAAACCTTAACGGTTGTTTTTACTAATTGCATAAAGGCCTTTGTACATTAAGTAAGGGTCGGCAAATATCTTGCTTTTGATATGGGGTACAAAAAAGGGCATATCGCCCCCGGTTAAAAGCACGTTAAAGTTGCTGTATTTTTCGGCATATCGTTGAACAATTCCATCTATTTCTGCTGCAACACCAACAATTACGCCGCTTAACATATTGGTACTAGTATCGTAACCAATAAGCGGGAAATTGCTATCGGCTTTTACCAATGGCAGTTTGGCTGTGAACTGATGCATGGCTTTGAAACGCATTTCCATACCAGGGCTAATGCTTCCACCGATAAACTCATGAAAGCAATTCACAAAGTTGTACGTGATACAGCTACCCAAACCTATCACTAAGTTATGCTGCTTCGGAAATAGCAAAGTTGCAGCACTTACCAACGCTAACCTATCGGCTCCAATAGTTTCGGGCTTACCCACTGGCGTTGTAATAGGCAACTTGCTCTGATGGTTTAAGAGATGAAAATTGGTAGCAAGTTTCAAGTTGATTTCAACCTGATAATCGTGGTTAATTACCGATGAAAGTAAGCTATGTGTTGCCTTGGTTTGCTTCAATAACTTACTAATGGTATCGGCAGATGCATCGGGTAATACATCTACATGGCGCAGCTCATCGCCTTCAAATACTGCACATTTGAGGCGTGTATTACCAAAATCAAAACAAAGTGTAACGGGCTGGCTCATGTGATTGCAAATATCATGTTATTCGCTTACAATCATTTACCGTAAGGTAATGTATTACTTATTCGAACTGAAAACCTTTGAGTTCTTTGAAGTGCCCGTTCATTTGAATGCGATGTTTTAAGCTTTCGATACCCATAGCAGCATCGAGCATTTGTTGTACATGGCGCTTTAAAAAAGTGAGTCGTTGTTCTTCTCGTAGGAGTTGTATGAACTGATGCTCTTGCTCTAAGTTTAACCCTACATGGTGTGCAATATCGTAGCTTGTTAGTTGTGCATCGGGCTTGCCAAAATCTTTTTGCACTTGTAATATTTCATGAAACTTACGTACCATTTCTAATAATGGCAACATCAATGCTGGCATGGCTTGTATGCTGTTATTGGGATAATGTACAATACCTGCGTAGTACAACTTACCAGGCACTTCTCGCAGCCATTCCATAATATTGAATACCTGTATGCCTTTGGTTTTTATATCCATACGACCATCGGCATACACTTCGGCAATCGATGTTATTTCAACCAATGTACCCCAATCGGCAGGTTGATTATTCAATACCAGCGGAATACCAAAGGGTTTGTTTTCGCCGTAGCAATCGTTAATAAGTTGCTTATAACGTTCTTCAAAAATGTGCAAATGCAAAGGCTCTCCCGGAAATACCGTTAGCTGCAATGGGAAGAGTGGCAAAAAATTCATCATGCCTCAAATGTAGTTGCTAGTAATGTATACTGTAGCGTTTGTAGCATTATGTGTGCTTATCTTTGCCGCTATGCCTGTAGCGAACAAAACAAAAGGACATATTGCCGTACTGCTTGCCAACTTATTTTTCGGTGCCAACTTTGCTGCTGTAAAATATATCACACCATCGTTACTCAAACCATTTGCGTTGAATGTAGTGCGTGTAATAGCTAGCTTGGTGTTATTTGCCCTAGTATTGATATTTCAAAAAAATAAAGCTCCTTTACAAAAGCAGCACATAGGTCGGTTACTTATATGTGCCATTACAGGTGTAGCAATCAACCAACTTATGTTCATCAAAGGTTTATCGCTCACCAGTAGTATTCATGGTGCTTTGCTAATGTTGGTAACACCCATTTTCATCACATTTATAGCAGCTTGGGTATTGAAAGAAAAACTATCGCTGCTTAAAATATTAGGACTTATTTCAGGTGTTGGCGGTGCTACTTTTCTAATACTGCAACGCAGCGGTGGCCACGAAGGAAGCGACATGCTTACTGGCGATGTGCTCATTATCATCAATGCCATTTTTTACTCTTTTTATTTGGTGATGGTTCGTCCGCTAATGGCAGTGTACAGCCCATTGCAAGTAGTAACCTACGTTTTTGCTATTGGCAGTATTATGATTTTGCCCTTTGGTTGGAGCGAACTTATGCATACCCAATGGCATCAGTGGGATAATAGCCATTTCGCCACACTCACCTTTATTGTAATTGGCGCTACCTTTTGTGCCTACCTTTTCAATATGTATGGCGTTAACACTATTGGTAGCAGTGCTACAGGTGCCTACATATACACGCAACCAGTATTTGCAGGTATCATTGCCGTAGTACTTATGGGCGAAGATTTTAACTGGATTAAAATTGTTGCCTCCATCTTCATATTCTTAGGCGTTTTCTTGGTGAATAAAAAGTAGTACACCTTACGGTAAAAGCTAACGCAGCCACACTTATTTTCGCTTCACTAGCAAGCGAACTATACTATGGAGCAAAAAAGTTTTGAGGTATTCGGCGGCAAAACGCTGAAGGGTACCATTAAACCCCAAGGTGCCAAAAACGAGGCACTACAGGTTATTAGTGCTGTTGTTCTTACCGATGCAACAGTAACTATCAGCAATATCCCCAATATTCTAGATGTTAACCTACTCATTGAACTACTGAAAGATATTGGCGTACAAGTACAGCAACTATCGGCCGATACCTACAGCTTTACCGCCGCACACATCAACTTCGATTATGTGAATAGTGATGCTTTCAGAAAAAAAAGCGGTCGCTTACGCGGTAGTGTAATGCTTGCAGGCCCTATGTTGGCCCGCTTTCAAAAAGCATATATGCCAAAACCTGGTGGCGATAAAATTGGTCGCCGCAGATTAGACACACATATTATTGGTTTTGAAAAACTAGGTGCAAGGTTCGAGTACAATGAAGACCATGATTGCTTTGAATTGGTTGCCAAACAAGGCCTGCATGGTACTTATATGTTACTCGACGAGCCAAGTGTTACAGGCACTGCTAACATTGTTATGGCAGCCGTAATGGCTAAAGGCACTACCACCATTTATAATGCAGCATGCGAGCCTTATGTACAACAATTGTGTGCTATGCTAAACCGCATGGGTGCAAAAATTAGTGGCATTGGCAGTAATTTATTGGTCATAGAAGGTGTTGATGGGCTTAGTGGCACTACACATACCTTACTGCCAGATATGATTGAAATTGGCAGCTTCATTGGGCTTGCTGCCATGACACAAAGTGAAATTACCATTGCCAATGCTGGTGTAGAACACTTAGGAATTATTCCTGAAAAATTTGCACAGCTTGGTATTCATATGGATATCATTGGCAACAATATTCATATTCCGGCACAAAAAGAGTACACCATTGGCACTTATTTAGATGGAGGTATTCTTACCATATCAGATCATCCGTGGCCGGGTTTTACACCCGATTTATTAAGCATTGTTTTAGTAGTAGCTACGCAAGCAACAGGCAGTGTTTTAGTACATCAAAAAATGTTTGAGAGTAGGCTATTCTTTGTTGATAAACTTATTGATATGGGTGCCCAAATAATTTTGTGCGACCCACACAGAGCTACGGTTATTGGTTTAGGTCGTCGTTATCCGTTGCGTGGTATTACCATGAGTAGCCCAGATATTAGAGCTGGGCAAGCGCTACTCATTGCTGCCCTTAGTGCCGAAGGCAGAAGTGTGATACAAAATATCGAACAAATCGACAGAGGTTATCAGTATATCGATGAACGGTTGAAAGCACTGGGTGCCGATATTCGAAGAATTTAATACCATGTTATATAACATAAAAAGCAGCTAGTAGTAGCTGCTTTTTTATTTACCGTAAGGTGGTAAGCAACTACATTTACAACATGATACGCCTACTATTTTTTTGTGCTGCAATTTTGCTTTCTAATGCTGTAATTGGGCAGTATGTGATGGGTAGAACTACCGGAAAGTTACCCTATATGAAATTTGGCCCCGGCGATGATAGATTGGGTGGTGCCAAAAGCACTTACCTCGATTCGAATATTCAAGTAGTAATTGTTGATAGCACGAAGGAAGATTACATAGTACAACTAAGTAAGTTACACAAAGGCTTTATACCTAAAAAAAATATTATACTTGATAGTAGCTTACGCAAAAGAAACTACTACCTCACCAGTAATGCTCGTGTATATGGCGATAGTTTGTTCGATTATGTAGCGATTGGTATGGAAGCAAAGCTGCCATACACTTCTATACAACATATTAACCCCGCAGAAATTATTGTAGATGTATATGGTGCTACTACTAACACCAACTGGTTAATACAATTACTTACGGCCAAAAACATCAAACATGTTTGGTACGAGCAACGTGAAGATGATGTGATGCGTTGGCATATACAATTGAAGCATAATGCACATTGGGGCTATCAACTTTACTATGAAGGCAATAAGTTGATCTTGCTTGTGAAGCGTCCGCCTAGCAAGCTAGCATTACAAAACATGGTTGTTGCCATTGATGCTGGTCATGGCGGTGCCAATACAGGTGCTAGAGGTGTGCAATCAAAAATATTTGAGAAAGAGATGACTTTACTTTACAGTAAATTATTAGCTGCGGAGTTACGAAAGCGTAAAGTAAAAGTTATTGAAACGAGGCATCATGATACAGATATTACCATGCCCGATAGAGCATTAATGTTACGCGATACCAACCCTACTATTTTGTTAAGTATACATATGAATAGTGCTGCCAGCGATACTATTAGCGGCACAAGTACTTATTACAGATACCTAGGCTTTAAGCCATTAACTACTGCCATCTTACAACGCATGTTACAACTAGGTTTTAAAAACTATGGCAATATTGGTCATTTTAATTTTGCCCTAAGTGGACCGACTGAATATCCGAATTGTTTAGTTGAAGTAGGCTTTATTAGTAATGTGCAAGAAGAAAAGAAAATTCTAGATCCGTATTTTCAGAAAATGGTATGTAAGCAAATAATTTCAGGTTTAGAAGATTGGCTTTCACAAATGCCAAGCTTACCTCCTATAGAAAAACCATTACCACAATTACCAACCACAGCACCACAGAAAATAAAAAAAGGAAAAGCAAAAACCACTAAAAAAATGTAATTTCAATTTACTGCTAAACCAAACTACTTGATGAGTGATAAGGCATATATCGCACAATTAGAAGCCGAAAATGAAGCGCTAAAAAAACGTGTTGCCGAGCTATCGCTACTACAACATGTTGAGGCTAAAATCAACCAAATTGTACGATCTATTCCCGATATTATTTTCATCATGGATACCGATGGAAATTACATTGATTTTAAAGCTGGCGATGGTGAGGTATTTATTACTTCTATTAAGGGACATGTAAAGGGTAGCAACATCAGGGAGCATGGTTTTGAAAACAGTTTTATAGATGCAATCATGCATCACATTAATACTGCAATTGAAACAGGTGAAATGCACACCTATAAATACGAGCTTACATTTCCAAACGGCGAAATCAGATTTTACGAAAGTAGAGCCGTACGCTTAAATCAACAGCTAGCTTTGAGAATTGTTAGAGACTTCACCAATTTAGAACAACACCAACAAGCGCTTTTACAAACACAACATGCGTTATTGCATGCCCATGAAAAACTAAAGGAGTATGCTTTTATGGTAAGCCATAACCTACGCTCTCCTATTACCAATATTTTAGGTATTAGTCATTTAGTAAAAGAAGGTTTAATAACACAAGACGAGCAACACTTCTACGTTCAACAACTCGCTATACAATGTGATAAGCTGAATGAAATTAGCACTGCTATGGCTCGCATTTTAGCCACTTACGATTAAACTAATAGGGCAGCCTCGGCAGCATTCACTTTACCGAAAGGAAACTTTGCTAATACTGCTTGCATTTGTGCTGCTATCGCTGCTGTACACAAGTTACCAATACTGCCTTCATGCGTATGTTGCAAGTTTGTGGGTGGAACAAAAGCTCCGGCTTCAATGGCTAAGCCTATTTGCTTGTAAGCATCTCTAAAGGGCACGCCTTGCAAAACAAGATTGTTCACCGCTTCTACACTAAAAGCGTAGGCATACATAGGCGCATCCATAATGTTATCCTTCACAGTAATATTACTCAACATTAATGTGGCCATTGTAATGCAATCGTGTAAGGTTTGAAAAGCTGGAAATAATTTTTCTTTTAGCAACTGCATATCGCGATGATAACCGCTTGGCAAGTTGGTAGTAAGTAGTTGAATCTCTGATACCATTGCTTTAATTGTATTACACTTGGCACGTATCAGTTCAAACACATCGGGATTTTTTTTATGTGGCATGATGCTACTGCCTGTTGTAAGCTCTGACGGAAAACTAACAAAACCAAAATTCTGATTGAGATACAAACACATATCGGTGCTTAACCTTGCTAATGTATCGGCTAGGTTACCCACAGCTTGTGCTACAATACGTTCTGCCTTACCACGCCCCATTTGTGCATATACAACATTGTAGTTAAGTGCTTCGAACCCTAACAACTGCGTGGTATAGGTTCTATCAATAGGGAACGAAGAGCCATAGCCTGCTGCGCTGCCTAACGGATTTTTATTAACTACATCGTAGGCCGCATTTAAAGTAACTACATCGTCGATCAAAGCTTCA
>DMPB01000148.1:46320-50492 GCA_003456175.1 Chitinophagaceae bacterium
ATGCTGCTTTTAAGGTAACCACATCATCTATTAATGCTTCGGCGTATGCACCAAACCATAAACCAAAGCTAGATGGCATTGCCAACTGCATGTGCGTATATCCTGGTAACAAATATGTTTTATATGCTTCGCTTTGTTGTTGCAATAATGCAAAAAAAGCTTCTACTGCTTTCACCAACGATTGTAACTCGGCACGTAAAAAAAGTTTGATGGCAACCAACACTTGATCGTTTCTACTACGTGCAGCATGAATTTTTTTTCCAACATCCCCAAGTTGCGAGGTAAGTAATAGCTCTATTTGAGAATGTACATCTTCAACATCATCGGCAATGGTAAAATTGCCTGCTACTATTTGCGTATGTATTTGCCGTAAGGCATTTCTTAATATTTCTAACTCTTCATTTGTAAGTAAGCCAATACGTTGCAACATGGTAATATGTGCTATGGAGCCTAAAACATCGTATGGCGCTAAATACAAATCCATCTTACGATCGTTGCCTACGGTGAAAGCATCTACCGATGCGAGTGCGTTTGTATTTTTTTGCCAGAGTTTCATAGCGAAAGATAGTTTGCACACTGCTGTATCAATGCAATGTATTCGTTAATACCTTGTTCAATTTCGTGTATATAAATGTATTCGTTCGCAGTATGGCTACGTGCACTATCGCCCGGACCAATTTTTAACGCCGGAAAAGGTATCAAGGCTTTATCGCTTGTTGTAGGGCTACCGTAGTATTGCTTACCGAGTTGAATACCAGCTTGTACTAATGGTGTATCTAAGGCAATCATACTGCTTTTTAAACGTGTACTACGCGGCGTAAGTACACTTTGCATTTTAGCTTGCAAGGTAGTAAGCACTTCTTCAAAATGATACAACTCGTTCACACGAACATCTATCACGAACGAGCATGTATCGGGCACTACATTATGCTGTGTGTTTGGTGTGTGTATGCTGGTTACTGTGGTTTGTACAGGACCTAAAAAATCGCTTACACGTTCAAAGGCATAAGCTTTACACCAAGCAATATCATTTACAGCAATGTACAAAGCATTCACACCTTCTTGCCTTGCAGCGTGGCCGGCCTTACCCGTAGCCACAGCATCTATTACCATTAAGCCACGTTCTGCCACAGCCATTTGCATTTGCGTTGGTTCACCCACAATACCATAGATGGCTGTGTTGTTTTGCCATTGCGTTACTTGCGTAAATGTTGTTTCTTTTAACAACGCTTCAATACCATTGGCACCGCTAATTTCTTCTTCAGCTGTAGCTGCTATAATAAGATTAAAAGGCAAATTCCCTTGCGGGTAAAAATGAACAAAGCAAGCAAGCAAACTTACCAAACAACCACCAGCATCATTGCTACCCAAGCCATATAGTTTGCCATCGTTGATAATAGGTTTAAACGGATCGATGGTGTAACCTGCATTGGGTTTCACAGTATCGTGATGCGAGTTAAGTAATAGTGTTGGCAATGCTGGGTTGTAAAATTTATTAACTGCCCAAACATTATTTAAATAACGATACGTTATAACACCATGTTGTTGTAACCAATGTTCAATAGCAGTAGCTGTGTTCGATTCTTCTTTAGAGAACGATGGTGTCGCAATGAGCTGCTGCAACAAATTAATAGCACTATCGTATAACGCGTTAGTCATTGGTTATGAGTGTTCCTATAGTTGTTTCAGTACTATTTTGTACAATATCGTTAGCATGGCCAATCAACACTTCGTGTACACCACTATCAATGGCTGCAAAAGCATTGCTAAGCTTAGGTAATATACCATCGAACAGTACTGCATCATTCAAAAGTTGTTGGTAGTAAGTACGGTTCATACGTGTGATCACCGATGCTTCATTAGCAACATCTAGCAATACGCCTTTCTTTTCAAAACAATATACCAACCTTACTTTATAATAAGGGGCTAAAGCAGTAGCCAACGAAGCTGCAATGGTATCGGCATTTGTATTAAGTAGGTGACCAACACCATCGTGTGTTAACGGCGCCACCACTGGCAAGTATTTCTGCATCAACCATTGTTGCCAAACAGCTATGGGAATGTTGGCACTATCTACATCGCCAACCCATCCGTAATCTAACGCCTTTACAGGTCGTTTTGTGGCTGGTATAGCATTAGCATCGGCACCAGTTACGCCTATTGCATTCACACCTAATGCTTGTAAGGCTGCTACTATTTTTTTATTCACTAATCCGCCATATACCATTGTTACCAAATCTATGGTAGCATCGTCGGTAATACGGCGCCCATCTTTGTAATGCGAAACAATACCAAGCTTGTCTCCTATTTGTGTAGCTACCTTACCACCGCCATGCACGAGTATACAGGGATGTGGAATGGTAGCTAGTGCTTGTAGAAACGATTTTAGCTGTGCAGCATCATCTACAATATTACCACCCACTTTAGCAATCATTAAGAAAGGTTGCATCGTTCCATTATTTAGCTTGTAACAAACTACTAATTACTGCTTGTGCTGCCCACACTCTGTTACTAGCTTGCTGTGTTACCAAGCTATAGCTGCTGTCTAAAATTTCATCGCTGAGTTCTACATTTCTACGAACAGGCAAGCAGTGCATTACCTTAGCGTTATTGGTTAACTCCATCGATTCTTCTGTGAGCATCCATGCAGGATCGTTATTGTACACTTTACCATAATCGGTATACGTACTCCAGTTTTTCACGTACACAAAGTCTGCGCCTTGTAGAGCTTCAGATTGGTTGTGTGTAATAGTAGCGCCCTGTGTAAAAGCAGTGTCTAACTCATATGCTTCAGGGTGTGTAATAACAAAGTCGGCTTTGCCCCATGCATTCACCCACTGTGCAAAACTATTCGCTACACATTGTGGTAATGGCTTAACATGTGGCGCCCAAGTGAGTACAACTTTAGGCTTTCGTTGCAATGTTACTATTTGTAATTGTTCTTCGATAGTAATGATATCGGTAAGTGATTGTAGTGGGTGCAGTGTTGCACTTTCTAAACTAATTACCGGAACGCCTGCATACTTCACAAACTGTTTGATGAACATTTCACTGTAATCATCTTCTTTGTTTTTTAATGATGGAAATGTTCTTATGGCTAATATATCAAAGTAATTACCAAGTATTGGTGCTGCATCTTTAATGTGTTCTACCGTATTACCACTCATAATAGCACCTTCTTCAAACTCTAACGCCCAACCTTCTTTGTCTACGTTAAACACAATTGCTTCCATGCCCAGCTGTTGTGCTGCTACTTGTGTACTTAAGCGTGTTCGCAAACTCGGATTTAAGAATAACAATCCAATACGTTTATGCTGCCCAAGGTGCTGATGCATGTATGGTTGTTGCTTGTATTGCAAGGCATGTTGTACCAATACATCTATCGCGGTAACATCATTTACAGAAATAAAATTTTTCATGCGTATTTGTTGTACTTACGTAAATGATTTACCGTAAGGCTGTTTGTAAGCGTTCTAAAAATGTTTGTACTGTTGCATCATCAATTGCTAACGATGGTAATAACCGAATTACATTGGGCTTGGCTTCGCCAGTGAATACATGCTGTTCTACTAATAATTTTTTCTTGAGTTGCTCATGAGGTGGTTGCATTTCAAAGCCAATCATTAAACCCCTACCACGAATACTGTGTAGTTCAGGCATTTGCCGCAAGGCAGTTAAAATGGTATTGCCTTGCTGTGCAGCATTGCTCATTAACTGTTCGCTTTCTATTACTTCTAACACAGCAAGTGCCGCAGCACATGCTAAGGGATTACCGCCGAAAGTAGTACCTAGCATACCATGCTTCTGTGGTAAGTGCGGTGCTACTAGTATGCCACCAATAGGGAAGCCGTTACCCATACCTTTTGCCATGGTGTATATATCGGCATTAACACCTGCGATATCGTGTGCAAAAAACTGGCCTGTTCTACCATAACCGCATTGTACGCTATCGGCGATGTACACTGCATTGTATTGGGTACATAATTGGCGTATTGCTGTTAAAAAAGGTACCGTTGCTTCTATGATGCCACCCACGCCTTGTATACCTTCTACAATTACAGCTGCTATATTATTACCCTCTGCCGCGAAGTATGCTTCTAAAGCTGCAATATCATTAAAAGGTAAAAAGGTAATATTATCCGTAGCATTCACAGGTGCAACAATGGCAGGGA
>DMPB01000148.1:50725-54909 GCA_003456175.1 Chitinophagaceae bacterium
CAGGTGCAACAATGGCAGGGTTATCGGTTGCTGCTACTGCTAAAGAAGTACGACCATGAAAGCTTTTTGTAAATGCTACTATTTTTTTTCGACCGTTATAGAACGATGCTAATTTCATAGCATTTTCATTAGCTTCGGCACCACTATTAATTAAAAATAATTTATAATCGTTTTTGCCTGAAACAGTGGCTAGCTTTTCGGCAAGTTGCTCTTGTATAGGCAGTATTACCGAGTTCGAATAAAAGGCAATTTGTTGTAGTTGTGTTTGAATACGCAGTACCCAATGTGGGTGTGAATGACCAATACTAATTACTGCATGGCCACCATACATGTCTAAATAAGCTTGGCCTTCATTGTTCCAAACATAGCTACCACTTGCTTTGGTAATGGTTACTTGATTGAGTGGATATACATCGAGTAAATGCATGCTCATAATGGTTTAAAATGCTACTGGTTTTAAATGTAATCCCATGTTTTCTGGAAAGCCTAACATGAGATTCATGTTTTGAACAGCTTGTCCGCTAGCACCTTTCAATAAATTATCGATAGCACTGTGTACTACTAACTTTCCTTCGTGTTGTTCTAATTGCAACAAGCACTTGTTGGTATTAATTACTTGCTTTAAAGCAAGGGGTTGAGTAGTTACGTGTGTAAATGGATGATCACGATAAAAATCTTCATACAATGCTTGTACGGCTGCGATATCTTCATTTACCGTAAGGGTAGCACTCACAAAAATACCTCTGGCAAAATCGCCTCGCCAAGGTACAAAATGCAAAGGCACTACTTGTTGCTGTACACTTTGTAAAGTTGCACCAATTTCTTTCAAATGTTGATGCTGTAAGGTTTTGTAGGCTTGAATATTATTGACTCTCCAACTAAAATGACTCGTAGCACTTAATGATTGACCTGCTCCGGTACTACCCGTAATACCTGTTACATATACTTCTTTATCTAACAACTGTTCAAATGCCAATGGTAATAATGCCAACTGAATAGCTGTAGCAAAACAACCAGGATTAGCAATATTTTTAGCATGTTGTATTTCGTTGCGATATTGCTCTGGCAAGCCATACACAAAGTTTCGATCGTTATATTGCCTATGTGAAGGCAAGCGAAAATCTTGCGACAAATCAATAATACGTACTTGCGGATGTATGTTATGTTCTTCTAAAAATCGTTTTGCTTCGCCATGCCCTACGCATAAAAAAAGTATATCGTAATGACTTTGTAGAATGGTGTTATCGTCGGTAAATGTTAATTCAGTTTCGCCCCATAAATCTTCATGTACCTGATATACTTTTTTGCCGCCATTACTCTTGCTATGAATAAAAGTAATATGCACTTGCGGGTGTTGCAGCAGTATGCGTAGCAACTCGCCGCCAGTATATCCGGCGCCGCCAACAATACCAACTCTTGCCGTATAACCTGTCATCACTTATGGGTTTTCTTGTGAATTAAATGCGGTAACCTTATGGTAAATGGCAGTTGCATTACCAAAAATTTTACTAAAGCCTCTTACGTCATCGCCAGTATAACCACTGTTCATTTCGCCGTACGTACCAAATTGCTTACTCATTAAATCGTAGCTACTTTCAATACCGATAACATTGAAATGATGCGGATGCAACATTACCTCAACGGTACCTGTAACATGGCGTTGTGTACTTGCTAAAAAATGTTCTATGTCTCGCATTACCGGATCTAGTATTTGTCCTTCGTGTAGCCAATTACCGTAGAATTGTGCTAAAGTATCTTTCCACTGTAACTGCCACTTACCCAACACATGTTTTTCTAATGCATGATGGGCTTTAATAATTACCATTGGTGCAGCTGCTTCAAAGCCTACGCGGCCTTTAATGCCAATAATCGTATCACCGATATGAATATCTCTACCAATACCAAATGGTGCAGCAATGGCATGCAACGCTTGTATGGCTTCAGACGGATGCTTGAAAGAAGCACCATTTAACGTTACAAACTCTCCTTTCTCAAAACCAAGCGTAACTGTTTCTGGCGTGTGTTTTGTAACCTGTGTGGGCCATGCGTGTTCTGGCAACCAACCTTTGCTATTCAAAGTTTCGCGGCCGCCAACACTAGTACCCCACAAACCTTTATTAATACTGTAAGCCGATTTTTCAAAATTCATTTGCACACCCTTTTCTTTCAAAAAGGTAATTTCATCTTCACGACTTAACTGCAAATCTCTAATTGGTGTAATAATTTGAATACCCGGAAGTTGAATATGAAATACCATATCAAAACGCACCTGATCGTTACCGGCACCAGTACTACCATGTGCTACATAACCCGCACCCAACTGCTTTACATGATCTGCAATATGCAATGCTTGCACCAAACGTTCGGCACTTACACTTAATGGATAAGTATTGTTTTTTAGTACATTACCAAATACAAGATATTTAATAATGCTATCGTAATAACTATGAATAGCATCAACAGTAGTATGCGATGCAACACCTAAACGATATGCATGTGCTTCTATAGCATCAAGTTCTTCCGTTGAAAAGCCTCCTGTATTCACCAAAATACTATGCACTTCAAAGCCCATCATTTCACTTAAGTACTTGGCACAAAAGGTAGTGTCTAAGCCACCACTAAATCCTAAAACAAGTTTCTTGCCCTCACCCGGACGCGTTGTATGCTCTAACATGTTGATTTTTTTATAATTCACTTACGTAAATGATTGCCGCAATTAGTAGTACACCCCACTACCACCTTCTAAAAAAGCGAGCTTGCGAAGGAGCACCAGCACCTAAAGCCTTTTTCTTAAAAAAGCCACGTAATAGTTTGCTTTGTTTCAAACGCATCCAACGCTCGTACACTTTGCTTTTTTTCTCGAAATAGGCCTTGGTTTCTTCGGGCTCATAGTGATCTTTCGGATCGTACAACATAGCTGTACACATACAGTTTTTGCGATCCTTACTCATTAAAATATCGTAGTTAACGCAACTGCGGCAACCAGCCCAAAAATTTTCATCATCGGTAAGTTCGCTGTAAGTAACAGGCTCGTAGCCAAGCTCAGAATTAATTTTCATAACCGCCAATCCGGTGGTTAATCCAAATATTTTCGATTCAGGATACTTCTGCCTGCTCAAATCAAAAATCTTTCGTTTGATTTGTTTGGCTACACCACTCTTTCGAAATTCTGGACTTACAATTAAGCCACTATTAGCCACAAACTTACCATGGCTCCATTCTTCGATATAACAAAAACCCACCCACTGGCCAGTATTGGTAGTAGCAATTACACCCTTACCTTCTAGCATTTTTTGGGCTACATATTCAGGGCTTCGTTTGGCAATACCTGTTCCACGAGCTTTGGCGCTCGCCTCCATTTCGTCGGTAATACGTTTAGCGTAGTGCGTATCAATATGCGTGGCTACACGTACGTCTATCACAGTGTTTTGCTGCTGCACGGCTGCAAATATTTATTAATGAAAAGAACGCTATCTGGCTCGATAGCAAACTTGCTCATGCTGTAAGGGCATTGATGAAGTAGTTCTGACGCTCCCTTTGCCTGGAAGGATACATCAGATTCTAGGTCGTCGGAGTAAATACAAAAAACTAAGGTTACCCAATAAATTGTTGGTTGCAGCCATTGTTGTAAGGCCGCCCAAGTAGTAGTTATGGGTGCTAAAATGTTTCAACTCCAGTTCAGTATAAAAGAGGTTACTAAAATTTTCTGGCGTAAAATTATAATTATCTACGCATTTTGAGGCGTTAAACTTTCGTAACATTTTCTTTCAAATACTTATAGTCGTTAGTTTTTAGAAAAATGCTCCTTCATTTACCGTAAGGTATATATACTATTTTAAATACATGCGTTAATAAAAAACCCACAGCAAGCTGTGGGTTAAAAAATTACACCTTACGGTAAATGTTGTTACAATGCATCCATTTCTGCTTTCACAAACTGCATGAGGGTTTTAATATGTTCAGGACTAAAATCGAACTTTAAACCTGCTGCTTCGTACAATGCAGGAAGTGTTTTTGTACCGCCTAATTGCAATGCATTTATGTAGTTCTGCAATGCTTGTTGTGGGTTTTGTTTGTACTGCATCCACAAACCAATTGCTCCTAATTGTGCTATACCATATTCGATATAATAAAACGGTACTTCAAATAAATGGAGCTGGCGCTGCCAGCTGTATTGGCGATAT
>DMPB01000080.1:0-2531 GCA_003456175.1 Chitinophagaceae bacterium
CTTGGTATTGCAGCTAATGCGCTGTGGCCCAAAACCACCATTGATACTGCGGCTGTTCGTAACTTATTAGGCGGTGAGCAGTTGGCGAATATGAGTCGCACACCAGCCATTATTGCCGATGCGGTTGCATACATTTTACAGCAACCTGCCGCTACTTGTACTGGTAATACGTTCATAGATGAAGCAGTACTTGCTATGGCTGGTATTACAGATTTAACGCCGTACAGTGTAGTGCCCGGAGCACAGCTGTACAACGATTTATTTGTTGTTTAATACTGAATAGTGTTTGCCTCTAAATCTCAGCAGTTAGTCACTGCTGAGATTTTTTTTACCGTAAGGCAACCATTTTTGTGTACACTGCATTTATATAGTTGTAATTGCCTTACATGAATTTTTCGCAACTGATAGCACAATGTCAACAACAAGCGGTAACGGCGCAACGCTATTTATACGATAGCTATGCGAATAAGTTCTTCATGTTGTGTAAGCGATATGTGGCGCATGCTTCAGAGGCGGAAGAGGTACATCATAATGGATGGTTGCAAATCTTCAAACATTTGCCAAAGCATCAGTTTATAAACGAAGCGGCAACAATAGCATGGATGCGTAAAATTATGATTCATGCATGCTTGCAGCATTTGCGAACAAGGCGACAACTGCTTATGGCAGCCGAATCGGCAGCCGATGAAGTGGCTGTTCCCGACGATGGATTGCAACAGTTATCGGCAAACGAACTGCTGCATTTGATTATGAAACTGCCGGCTGGTTATAGAACTGTATTTAATTTATACGTGGTTGAAGCAATGTCGCATAAAGACATAGCGGCCTTGCTCGGCATTACAGAAGGAACAAGTAAAAGTCAGCTTAACAAGGCGAGAAAATTACTTCAGCAATGGTATTTGGCACAACATCAAATCAACTATTATGCAAGCGAACGATAACCATATACGTCAACAATTATTTGATTTTGATGAGGTGTCTGCTACAGATGCATTTCATATGCAGCAAAATTGGCAACAACTAGAAGCACAACTGCATTCGCAGAAAAGGCGTTCGAAAGTAGTGCCAATAGCTGCTGCTAGTGTATTGTTGTTGCTTAGTACGGCGTGGCTACTACAATATAAAGTTGCTTTAGAACCAATAGTGGCAAAGCCAATGGTGCAACCATCAAGTGTTTCGAATAGTAATAGTAACCTTACGGTAAATGTTGCTACGTCAAGGCAACATACGCTTGTATCTGTAGCACCAAGTATGCCCGTAAAAACCCCGCAGCTATCAACCAATAACATACAAGTTAGTACTGGTAACGCCGGCATTCATTTACCGCAAGGTATGCCTCAAGATACAACTACAAATACTGTTGATGCAACAACGATAGCTACGTTGCAAGCACCCATAGATACACCTGTTATTGTTGCTAACAATACAGCGAATCAAATGCCTAAAGCTAAGTTAAAAGTGGTGCACATGAATGAGCTTTTTCCTGCTCAAACTGGCACTTTAGAACAAGCTACGGCGCAAGCACAAAGGCTTTCAGAAGCAGCAGCAATCGAAGCGGTGCCAGCACCTAAATCAAAACAGTTGCTACCATTTTTTTATACATCGGCTAAAAACAATTAAACATTTATTGATATGCGTTCTTTATTATTCAGTGCACTGTTGTGCATTGCCACTAATGCTATGTCGCAAATAAACATGGGTGGCTATTACAGTACTTATGATAATACCGTTACCAACTACAGCGAAACGCGTTTTAATGGTACTAAGCCAGGGGCACTTAAATGTAATTTTCATTTTTGGCTACCACAGCAAAACAGATTGGTGTTAGAATTATGGCACGTGAATCAGTTGTATCATCTTCCCAATGTTGATTCGTTGGTGCAAGTAACAGCTAAAGCGCTGTATCAATTATCAGATTCATTAAAAGCCGATGGTGTAGTTCGCCGCTTCGATGTAATATTGAATGGCGATAAACCAATCATAAGGGTGGTTGAACATAAGCACTTGCCTAAGCAATATACTTTTGTTAAAGGCGATTTGGCACAACTAAAGATGGATCAAGATACTATTCGCATTCAATTCACAGCGGGCACTGGCTTACAAGTGAAATACATGGATAACTCTGGTGCAACGTACAAACAGCAGCTCTATCCCGGATATGTAATGTTGTTAGTGAATAATGTGGCCGACATACAGCAGTTACCCGAAACGGCTGTACAGCAGTGCGTTACAAGAGTGCAGCAAGATGTTAAACCCATTACTAAAAATTGGTCGAGCAATGCATTTGCAAGCTATAATATGAAAACGGGGCAAATAATTGCGCCCTACAAGGCAAAGTATATTTTTTCGGGTCGTGAGCAGAAAACCCTGGCGCCCAATGTGTATGTGGGTATGCAAGCAGTACGTGGTAGTTTTGCTACTTCGGTGGCTTTGGGTTACCGCCTTGGTTATGGCAATGAAAGTATAAAAAAGCAGTACGTTTATGCCATGTGGGAGCCGATGTTCTTTTTTAGTCGCGATGCAAGCAATAT
>DMPB01000080.1:2788-22177 GCA_003456175.1 Chitinophagaceae bacterium
CGATTTTATTACACTTCGCATGTCAGAACAAGATGTAAAGCATGTTCCCTTTGGATTTACGGCTAACTTAAGCGTGGGTTACTTGGTGGGTCGTCGTGGTGCTTGGTTCGAGCGTAATACTTTTAAATTTGGCATACCAGGCGTAAGAGCAGGGCAATTGCAATTACACCCTGAGTTTTTTTTCAACGACTTTTTTCGAAATTTTTCGCCTAGTATAAAGCTAACGCTCGATTTCGACTAGCATATACCTTTACAGCAGCAGCATTTACCTAAAACCTATCGTACTTAGGCGAAGCCTTAGTGTTACTGCATAACACTAATTACGAATAAACTAGCTTTAGATTTTATACAAAACCATAACTACGTTTATATGAAGCGATGGAAACTGCTGCTGCTGTCTTGCAGCTGGGCCTTTGTGGTACAGGCTCAAAATACTTTCCCCGTCAATGGTGTGGCCGATAACCGCAGTGGCTATTATGCATTAACCAATGCCACCATTGTAACGCAGCCTGGCACCACACTCACTGGTGCTACACTAGTAATTAAAGACGGTCGTGTTGTTGCCGTTGGCAACGGTGTTACTGTGCCTAAAGAAGCGGTAGTAATAGATTGCAAAGGCAAATACATTTACCCTTCTTTTGTAGATGCTTACAGCGATTATGGTGTACAGCAACCGCAACGCCAGCAAGGGCAATTTAACTTCTTTGCAGCCGCACAACTCACTAGCAATACTAAAGGCGCTTTCGGTTGGAACCAAGCTATCAAGGCCGATGCCAATGCTGGTTCCATTTTTACAGTAGATGAAGCGAAAGCTCGTCAGCTACGAGAGTCTGGTTTTGGTGTTGTAAGCACACATATTAAAGATGGTATTGTTCGTGGTACAGGTGCTGTTGTAACACTCGCTTCTGAACGCGACAACAAAGTAATAGTTAAAGAAAAAGCTACTGCTCATTATAGTTTTAGTAAAGGTACCAGCACACAATCGTATCCTAGTAGTTTAATGGGTAGCATTGCATTGTTACGCCAAACCTATTACGATGCTGCATGGTACAAATCGGCACCTAAAACAGAAGGTGTAAATATGTCGTTACAGGCATTCAACGGCATACAAGGTTTGCCACAAATCTTCGATATTATCGAACGTGGTGCCGACCATACTACCAAGTGGAACGCCCTAAGAGCCGATAGAATTGGCGATGAATTTGGTGTGCAGTATATTTTAAAAGCAAGCGGTTACGAGTATCAGCGTATTCAAGACATGAAGGCTACCAACGCTGCATTCATTTTGCATCTCAACTTTCCGCAAGCTATGGATGTTGAAGATCCTAACGATGCTCGCTTTGTTTCGCTTGCCGATATGAAGCATTGGGAAATGGCTCCTTCGCAACCCGCAGCATTCGAAAAAGCTGGTATTCCATTCTGTATTTCGGCTACTGAACTACGCGACACCAAACAATTCTTAGCACAACTACGTAAGGCTATTGAGTACGGACTTAGCGAGCAAAAAGCCCTCGAGGCCATTACCACCGCTCCTGCTGCTATGTTGCAAGTAAGCAACGAGGTGGGTAGCATTGCCGTAGGGAAGTGGGCTAATTTTTTAGTAACAAATGGGCCTCTTTTTGCAGAGAAAACTACCATCCTTCAAAACTGGGTACAAGGCAATAAGTACGCTGTTAAAGAAGATGTTTGGAATAATTACGATGGGTTGTATAACCTTACGGTAAATGGTAATGCAGTACAAAAACCTACCAACTCGAAGTTAAAAACGGCACCGCCAATATACTTGGGAAAGACACCATTAGTGCTAAGTGGACTAGCGATGGCAAAATGATAAAAATTGTTTTTGGTGAAAGCAAGCGTGCCCGTACAACCATCCGTTTGAGTGGTACCATTAACGGTAATAACATGCAAGGTAGCGGTGTAGATACTGCTGGTAATCCAGTAACATTTAATGCCATTTACGTAAGTGCAGTAACAGCCAAAGCCGATAGCGCCAGAAAGCGTCCCGCACCACAGGTTGGTAACGTAGTGTATCCTTTTAACGGATATGGTGCAACGGAATTACCAAAGCAAGAAACTATCTTAATTAAGAATGCTACTGTTTGGACAAGCGAAAAAGAAGGCATCTTGCCTAATACAGATGTGCTCTTGCAAAACGGAAAAATTGCACAAATAGGTAAGAATATTACCGCTCCAGCAGGTGCTCGTATTATAGATGGTACTGGCAAGCATTTAACTGCCGGCATTATCGATGAACACAGCCATATTGCAACAAGTAGTATCAATGAAGGTGGACAAAGTGTAACCAGCGAAGTTCGCATTGGTGATAACCTCAATCCCGATGATATTAATATTTATCGTCAGTTGTCGGGTGGAGTTACCACAAGTCATATTTTACACGGTAGCGCCAATACAATTGGCGGACAAACCCATCTTATCAAATTACGTTGGGGTGTTAACGATGAGCAACTGAAATTTGCAGGTGCCGATGGGTTTATCAAATTTGCCTTAGGCGAAAACGTAAAGCGTAGCCCAGCACAAACCAATAATCGTTTTCCTGATACCCGTATGGGTGTGGAGCAGGTGTTAATGGATGCTTTCACTAGAGCCAAAGAATATGAAGCAGCCTGGAAGTTAGCCAATATGCCTCGCAAAAAAGGAGAACCAGCACCAGTATTCCGCCGCGATTTAGAGCTCGATGCATTGGTAGAAATTATGAATCGTAAACGCTTCATTACCTGCCATAGTTATGTACAAAGTGAAATCACTAGTACTATGCGTGTAGCAGAGAAGTTTGGGTTCAATATCAATACTTTCACGCACATTTTAGAAGGGTATAAAGTAGCCGATAAAATGAAGGCCCACGGCGTTGCCGTAAGTACTTTTAGCGATTGGTGGACTTACAAAATGGAAGTAGTAGATGCCATTGCTTACAATGCCGCCATTATGCAGCGTGTAGGTTTAAATGTGGCTATTAATAGCGATGATGCTGAAATGGCTCGTCGCCTCAATCAAGAAGCTGCAAAAATTGTAAAATACGGTGGGGTGAGTGAAGAAGAAGCTTGGAAGATGGTTACCATCAACCCAGCAACGATGTTACATGTACAAAACCAAGTAGGTAGCATCAAAGTTGGTAAAGATGCCGATGTAGTGTTGTGGAGCGATAATCCATTAAGTATCTATGCTAAATCACTCTTTACCATTGTAGATGGTATTGTGTATTACGATAGAGTTAAAGACGAACAACAGCGTGTTGCAATACAAGCCGAGCGTAATCGTTTAATTCAAAAAATGTTGGGCGATAAGCGTGCTGGTATGCCTACGGTGCCTGCTACAGCAAGTATGGAAATTATGCACCATTGCTCTGATCATGCACACAAACATGGTCTTTTAGTAATTGATATGGAATAATGCCCACTTTTAAAACCAATGAAATGAAACGTTTTTTATTATCTATAGCAATGGCAGCATCGGTACTATGGGCAACAGCTCAAGAAACCATACTGCCAGCCCCAAAACAAACAGAACCTTTTGTACTTACCCATGCTACCGTGCATGTGGGTAATGGCAAAGTGATTGAAAATGCTAATGTGCAGATTGCCAACGGTAAAATTGTTGAAATTACTACCGGCGATGTAGCGTACAACGACATAAAAGTGATTAACTGCAAGGGTAAGCATATTTATCCTGGCCTTATTCTAAGTATTAGCAATCTTGGCTTATTAGAAGTACCAAGTGTACGAGCCACCCGCGATGAAACTGAAATTGGCGATTTAAATCCGAATGTTAGAAGTATTGTAGCATACAATACCGATAGTAAGGTGCAGCGAACCCTATTGGCTAATGGTATTTTATTTGCCAATATTGTGCCAGCCGGCAGCTTAATGATGGGTAGCAGTAGTGTGGTACAACTCGATGCCTGGAACTGGGAAGATGCTGCTTATAAAGTAGATGGTGGTATTCATTTAAACATGCCATCTTTAGTGAACCGCCCTGTTACAGGTTTCTTCGGCCGCGAAGGTAGCGCCCTAGAAAACGATGCGCTAAAACGAAACTTAGCCCAAATAGAAGCTTGTAAAGATTTCTTACGCCAAGCAAAAGCTTATCATGCCGAGGTAAAACACGAAAACATCAACTTAAAATTCGAAGCTGTAAAAGGATTGTTAGAAGGTAAGCAAACCCTTTTTGTACACTGCGATATCGTTAAAGAAATGCTACTCGCTGTTGATTTTGCGAAAGAGTTTGGTTGCAAAGTGGTAATTGTTGGAGGTATCGAAAGCTATCGTATAGCACCTTTATTGAAGGAGCATAACATTGCTGTTATTCTAGGCCAAAGCCATAGCCTGCCTACCACACCCGATGATGATGTAGACTTACCCTACAAAACTGCTGCCTTACTGCAAAAAGCTGGTGTATTAGTTGCTATCAACGATGATGATGGTAACAGCCGCTTTCGCAACTTGCCATTCAATGCGGGCACTGCTGCTGCTTATGGCCTTACAAAAGAAGAAGCTTTAGCAACTGTAACGCTCAATGCTGCCAAAATTTTAGGTATCGATGCAACAACCGGTAGTGTAGAGGTAGGAAAAGATGCTAACATTTTAGTAAGCGAAGGCGATATTCTAGACATGCGTACCAATAAAATCAATCAAGCCTTTATACAAGGTCGCAATATTAGTTTAGATAATAAGCAAAAGCAGTTATACCAACGTTACAACCAAAAATATGGCCTGCCTAATGTAGGTATGTAATAGTACAACATTTACCGTAAGGTATGAAGCAATTATATAAGATGGGCTCGCCAAAGGCGAGCCCCATCTCCATTCTATAAACGCCTTACGGCAAATGATAACGCAACCGTTGTAACCTTTTATCGAATAATCATAACCCACCCAGTTTGTGGCGATTTGTTTTGATTCAAACGGATATTGTAGTAATAAACGCCATTAGGCAAGGGCTTGCCATTAGAAGTACCATTCCAAGGTTTATCGTAACCTGTAGTGCTATAAACCAACTTGCCATAGCGATCAAACACCTGTACATCGGCAAAAATGTGCGTGTTCAAAAGCGGTATGTTCCATGTATCGTTAATGCCATCGCCGTTGGGGCTAAATGCATTGGGTATAGAAAGCTTTGTTTCAATAAAAATTTGCATGGTGTCATACAATACGCAGCCATCTTGGCTTATCACACGCAGTATATAGTTGGTGGTGGTATCTGGCGCAGCAATCGGATTAAATATGTTGGCATTGTTCAATGTATTTGCTGGTGTCCAGCGATATGTTGCGTTGTTGGGGCCTCGTTGTGCCGAAATTTTAGCCTCGCCGCCATTTAAAATGATTTGATTGGGGCCTGCATTAGCAATGGGCATTCTGCGAGTATCAATCCGAATGCTTGTGTTGTAGCTGCAACCGTTTAGCGTAGTAGTAAGGCTGTAGGTATTGCCCGGCTTACCTGTAATACGAGTAGAGGTGGCACCAGTACTCCATACGTAAGAAGTTCCTAAATAAGTTTGCCTGCCAAGGCGAATTGAATCATAGGCACACAAACTAGTGTCTTTACCTAAATCAACCACCGGTAATAACTTGAAGTTAGTATTGATAGTGTCAGATGCAAAGCAGCCGTTCGGTAGGGTAACACGTACCCAATAGCTACTACCATTGGTTACTTGTATGCGTTGTAGCGTATCGCCACGGCTCCATAAGTAGCGTGCATTACCAACACCTGCATTCAACCAAAGCTGATCGCCTTCGCATAGGGTAGTATCGTTACCTAAGCGAACCATAGGGTCGCCATTCGTTAAAACAAACCGATCAATATTGTAACAGCGAATACTGAAATTATTCACTACCGTGTAAGTGCCAGGTCTGTTAACAGTAATACTTTGCGTAGTGGCACCCGTACTCCAGGTATAAGTGTTCGTATTAGTAGTGTCAACATTACGTCCGCTAATGGTATTGCTAAAGGCACTGCATTGTACTAAGTTGGTTGTTCTTGTAAAGGCAATACTATCTTTAATGTACAAGCGTAAACTATCGGAACGTGTATTGCCACACAGTGCGGTTTTCAAAAAAATCTGTAAGGTTTCAGTGCCTTCTGTGAGGTTGTCAAGTACTGGTGTAATATCAAATAACTTTTCTCTTTCGCCGGGTGCAAAAGTAACGGTAGCAGGTAGCGTGTTAAAATCGGCACCCATAGTGGCCGTACCAGCATATTCTAAGGTAACAATTGCAGGGTCGTTAGCTACATTGGCCGGACGTGTTAGTTTGAACTTGCCATTACGGCAACCTTCCACCAAAGTAAGTTCGGTACTATCGCTACTGTAAATGCCATCTGCAGGTTCAAGGGTAATACCATCACTTTTAAAACTGTTGGCTTCAATAAATACACCACTATCTTTCCAATCGTCGTTCGCATCGGCTATAGCCAATTTAATATGGTACGATTGACACGGTACAACCACCGTTTTTGCAGTTAAAATAGTGGTATGTCCGTTATACACCAAGGTGTTGCCATTCGCATTGTCTACAAAAAAACGTGTATGCGGAGCACCTTGTCCTAAATCGGTACACCCCGTAGGTATACCAAACTGCCCCACAGTGCCATTATTAATGGTGTTAACTGCCACAGGCAACGTAGTGCCCGGAACCAATGCAATATTTGTTTCAGTAGGAAAGTTGGGCCCCGATATCATAAAGGCAAATACATCGTTAAAGCGGCTACAGTTAAAATCGGGGTATTCTTCTGAACCGAAAATAAAATTTACCGAAAGGGTATCACCAATAGGAATAAAATCAAATTCAAGTACGCAGGCATCGAAAGTATTGCGTCCTGAATAGTTAGAAAGGGTAGGGTCGCCGGCGGCGTTGAAACGATTATCGGCACTGTTATTAGCAGCCGCATTCACCCCAAAATTACCACCACTTGTTTGAGCTCTGCCTGTGGTAAGTACAATACCGCTTTGTATACCAAAATTGGGCTGCGTAGTGGTGAACAACCCTGCGCTACCAGCCGGTCCGCGAAATTGAGCATTTGAAATATTCACACCTATGCCCACAATGCGGCGTGCTAATTGCAGTGCACTGCTGGTTGGTGTAATATTAAATTGTGCCATTAAACTTAGTCCAATGCCCACCAATGCAATAAGAGTGCAAACAATATGTTTCCAGCGGCGAAATATCATAACGGAGGGCTGCAGGCCGCAACCATGTACTTTTACAAGGGTAAAGATGCAACTTAACGCCGAAACGTAGCTCGAAATACTACAAACATTTACCGCAAGGTGGGTTTAAAATTCAATAAATACCTTACGGTAAATGGAGATGCTGCTAAGTTGAGAAACGAATTAGTTACTTTTGCCGCCTATTTTAGTATCAATGCAATGAGTACCGATATCACTACTATCACAAAAGCCCAAGTAGATGTGCAGAAACTGCCGCGTCATATCGCCATTATTATGGATGGCAACGGCCGTTGGGCACAAGAAAAGGGGCAAGATCGCTTATATGGTCATTATCACGGTGTGGAAAGCGTTCGCAATATTGTAGAAGGTGCCGCAGAACTTGGCATTGAATACTTAACGCTGTATGCTTTTAGTACCGAAAATTGGGATAGGCCCGCTTATGAGGTTACCGGATTAATGGAGTTGTTGGTAGAAACCATTAGAAAAGAAGTGCCAACGCTCAATAAAAACAATATTAAGCTGCATGTTATTGGCGATCGCAGCATGCTGCCTGAAAAAGCTTGTATGGCTTTAGATGAAGCATTGACCGAAACCGCCGCCAATACAGGGCTTAACTTAATTATGGCACTGAGCTACAGCAGTCGTTGGGAGTTGGTGCAGGCTGTGAAAGCAATTGCCAGCGATGTGAAGCGTGGCATTATTGATCCGGAAGGGGTTACACAAGATACTTTGCAGCAGTATTTGGCCACCAGTGCATTTCCTGACCCAGAGTTGATGATTCGTACCAGTGGTGAGTACCGCATTAGTAATTTCTTGTTGTACCAGTTGGCGTATGCAGAATTGTATTTTACGAATACGCGTTGGCCTGATTTTAGAAAAAAAGACCTTTACGAAGCAATCGTTGATTATCAACAAAGAGAGCGTCGTTTTGGTAAAACAAGTGCTCAGATTCAAACAATTACGTAATGTTTTGGTTAGCAACCTTTACCCATTTAACAAAGCGTTTTGAATAATGCCGTTAATTTGCCCCAACTATCAATAAAAAATTAGCATAAAAATTGTTGGCAGCGGTGATGTTAGGTATGCCATGCCATGCAACCAAATAGCAAATAAAGGAATGTATAAACCGTTTCTCTCGTTGTTACTGAGCACAGTGATGTGTTGCGGTGCGTGGGTAACAACACAAGCCCAACAACAACAGCCCTCACCCTCTGATACTACACCCATTACCAGTATCGATGCCGATTTGGCTAATATTTTTAACCAAAGGCAGCCCAAAAAGTATAAGGTTACTGCCATAAAGGTTACAGGGAACAATTACTTTGATCAGGCACTTTTATTAAGTGTTGCTGGTATTAATATTGGCGACGAAATTCTAATTCCCGGTGGCGATAACTTTAGTAAGGCTATCACCAAATTGTGGGGGCAGAATTATTTCAGCGATGTTGAAATCTATATCACAAAGCTTACAGGGAAAGACATTGAATTAGAAATACACGTTACGGAGCGTCCGCGTTTAAGCCGTTACGAAACCGCTGGTGTTAAGAAAGGCGAAAAAGAAGATTTGCAGGGAAAGATGGGGCTTATTCCAGGTCGTGTGGTTACCGAAAACATGATTCGTACAGCAATTGACGCCATCAAAAAGTATTACTCAGAAAAAGGGTTTAGAAATGCAACCGTGAAGGTGAATCAGAAATCTGATCCTGCGTTTGAGAATAGTACCATTCTGGTATTTGATATTGATAAAGGCTCTAAGGTTCGGTTGAACCAAATCAACTTCTTCAATAATACGGTTGATGACCTAAAGTTGAAAGCTCAAATGAAAGACACTCGCGAAATGAGTCGTCTCACCATTTTTAATCAAAATTCTAGAGCATACTTAGGAACACCGAAAAAATATACGTTCGAGCAGTACCTGAAAGACAAAGGCTACCTCACTTATTCTAAAACAAAGCGAGTACTAGATCCATATTTACGTCTAAAGTTATTTACCAGTGCTAAGTTTAACGAACAGAAATATGAAGGCGATAAAGAGAAACTACTGGAGTACTTTAACAGTTTAGGTTATCGTGATGCTGTGATAGAAAAAGACACAGCTTACTTCAACGAGAAAAAGCAGTTGAACCTCGATATAAAGGTGAATGAAGGTAACCGCTATTATTTTGGTAACATTTCTTGGAAGGGCAATACCAAATACAGCGATAGTTTGCTAACTGCTATTTTGGGCATCAAAAAAGGAGATATCTATAATCTAGAAATTCTCAACAAAAAATTAGGTAAGCAGTTATCTCCCGAAGGTGGCGATATCAGTGGCTTGTACATGGATGATGGTTATCTATTCTTTAGAACCGAGCCTATTGAAACTGCCGTGTACAACGATACGATTGATTACGAAATTCGCATTATAGAAGGTCCTCAAGCCACTATTAAAAATGTACGCATTAGCGGTAACGAAAAAACTAAAGAGTATGTAATTCGTCGTGAATTACGTACTATTCCGGGTGAGAAGTTTAGCCGTAGCGATTTAATTCGTAGTAACCGTGAAATTGCCAACCTAGGCTATTTTAACCAAGAGAAAATTGGTATCAATCCCGTACCGAACCCCGATGATGGTACCGTAGATATTAACTATACCCTCGAAGAAAAATCGAACGATCAGCTAGAGCTTTCAGCAGGTTTCGGCGGTGGTATCGGTTTAACGGGTACGCTTGGTGTAACCTTCAACAACTTTAGTATCAAAAACATTTTTAAGCGTGAAGCGTGGGATCCTTTACCGCAAGGAGATGGCCAAAAGTTCAGTGTGCGTGTGCAAAGTAACGGCCGTGCTTTCCGCAGCTATAATGTTTCGTTCACAGAACCTTGGTTAGGTGGTAAGCGTCGTAACGCTTTAAGTTTAAGCTTTTACGACACTAAATTTGCGAATGCCTTCGATCCAACCACAGGTACTTTTACACGTGAGCGTGCTAATACCAGTTATTTTAGAACTACAGGTGTAAGTGCTGGTATTACCAAGCAGTTGAAGTGGCCCGATGATTATTTCGCTTTAGGCATCACTGGTAGCTTTGTTCGTTATAAGTTGCGTAATTACGCTATCGACCAGGTGAATCTTCCAGGCTTTACCAATGGTTTTTCGCATAACTTAAGTATGCGTATTGCCTTGAGCCGCAACTCAATTAACCAGCCTATCTTCCCAACGGGAGGTAGTAATTTCTTAATGAGTTTGCAAATTACACCGCCTTGGAGTTTGTTCAATGCCGATATCGCTACATCTGAAAATCCGTATCGTTGGATTGAATATCACAAATGGCGTTTCACCGGCGAGTGGTATGTTCCGATAGGAAAACCACATGGCGAAGATCGTAATAAGCAGTTCGTACTAAAAGCTGCTGTGAAGTTCGGTTTCATGGGCCGTTATAACGATAAGCTACGTATTTCGCCATTCGAGCGTTTTCAAGTGGGCGATGCTGGTTTGGCCAACAACTTCGCATTGTTAGGTAATGAAATCATTGCACACCGTGGTTATCCTGTTTACGAAAGCAGCGATCCTAAAGTGAACCCCGATCAGCAAGGTGCTAGCCAATTCTTCACCATTTTCAATAAGTACACACTTGAAATGCGCTACCCGCTCAGCTTAAATCCGAGCAGTACCATTTATGGTTTAACCTTCTTTGAAGCTGCCAACGGTTGGTTCGATTTCAAGAGCTATAATCCGTTTAAACTACGTCGTTCTGTGGGTGTAGGTATGCGTTTCTTCTTACCTATGTTTGGCTTATTAGGTTTCGATTACGGTGTTGGTTTAGATCGATTCACACCAGATAACAAGTTGAAAGACGCCGCTCGTTTCACATTTATGTTAGGTTTCGAACCCGAATAAATATTTACCGCAAGGTATTGGCACATTATAGGTTGGCTAGTAATAGCCAACCTTTTTTGTATTGGGGCTGTGAGCAACCGTGCTACTAGCAACGTTGGTTCGGGCTGCTACAGGCTTCGCTAACGCTACGGTGCTATGGCACCGGCTCCCTACGGTCGCCGCCTTACACATCCCGCAGCCCATAGGCATGGGTACAATTATCAACACTTTCACAAATCATTTATGCTTGTTGGCATGGTTTTTAAGTTGGTAATATTACATTTACGCAAAACATAATACACCGTTATGAAAAAACTATGGATGATTGCGGTATTTGCCCTAGCCATTACAGCTGTTACTACTACGGCAACAGCACAGCGTTATGCAATTATTGATACCAAATACATTCTAGAAAAAGTACCAGAGTATAAAGAAGCTGAGAAAAAGCTACAACAACAAGCCGATGCTTGGCAGAAAGATCTAGATAATCGTCAGGCCGAGTTAGATCGTATGTATAAAAACTACGAAGCCGAACAATACATGCTGAGCGATGAACTTAAAAAAAAGCGTGAAGACGAATTATTCAATAAAGAAAAAGAACTCCGCGACCTTCAAAAGAAGCGTTTCGGTTACGAAGGCGATTTGTTTAAAGAGCGCCAACGCCTCATTAAACCCATTCAAGATAGGCTCTACAATGCGGTGCAAAGGTTGGCCGTAGCAAGAGCTTACGATTTTGTACTCGATAAAAGTGAAGGTATAACCGTTATATTTGCCGACCCAAAGCTGGAAAAAAGCGATGAAGTGCTCCGCGAAATGGGTATTAAATTGTAATATTTAAAATTTGTTGTTCACCAAAACTGTTTTTAACAAACGATCAAAATGAAAAAAATTTTAGTAACCCTGTTGGCTGTAGTAGCCTTAGCGTTTGGCCAGCAGGCCCAGGCTCAAATGAAAATCGGTGTGTTCGATTTAGATTTAATGGTACAAGCAATGCCTGGTTATCGTGCGGTTGATAGCATTGTTCAATTGTACGAACGCGATACCCTTCAACAAGAATACAACTACTATCAGAGCGAGTATATGCGTTTAGATAGCACGTACAAAGCCGATAGTGCTAAAAAAGCACCTAAAAGTGTGTTAGATCAAATTTTAGCAAGTCGCCAACAAGTAGGTTTGAATTTGGTATACTGGCAGCAAATTGCTCAAAATAAAGTAGAGCAAAAGCGTGGTTTGTTAGCACAGCCTTTATTTGAGAAGGTGGTAGAAGCTTACAAAAAGGTATTAGATGCTCGTAAGTACGATCTTATTTTGAAGCCTAATACTTTTGAAATTGGTAGCAAGGTAGAAAACGTATTCTTATACGTAGCCAAAGAATTAAAAATTCAATTGCCGCAAGAGTTAGGTGGTGGTCAAGAAATTCCTGAAGAAACAAAGCCTGCTGCTAAGCCAGCTGCTGGTGGTGCCAAGCCTGCTCCTAAAAAGAACTAATACTAGGTAAGTAGTATAGAAAAGCCCCGCCAACAGCGGGGCTTTTCGTTGCTAATTGGTAAATTGCAGCGTTGCATTTTTATAGCATACATAATATATCAAATCATATGAAAAAAACACTTGTGGCATTAAGCAGTATTGTTATTCTAGCTGCATGTAGCCAGCCAGCCACCAAGGTGGTGGTATATACCAAAGGCGATCCGAAGGTGAATAAAGATGATCTTAAAATAAGCGTACCAGAAAATGGTAGCGGACACAACGAAACAACGCTTCAGTATCATACCGGCAAAGCCCTTACCATGGAAGTGAATAGTCAGGTTGGTAAGGCATCGTTACCAGTTGGGCCTGGGGGCTTATACATTATAAATGCTAAGCCCGATACTTTAATTGGCAGCTTTGTATTGTATAGTGCACCAAAAGCCGCACAGCAAACCTATACGCAGGAGTTTATTAAAAAGCAGATTGATAGTTTGCAATTATTGATTGAGGGTAAGAATATAAGTGCAGCCAATCGCAACTATTATGTACTTCCAAATACGGTGGTAAAGGTTACAGATAATCCGGATGCTACGTTGGTAGGGCCATTCCATAAAATGACGAGCATTGCTAAAGAAGGCGATAAAGAACCTGAAGTATATCGTTTCTACACTATTAACGAAGTGCGTGAAACCTTAGCCAAGCTACAAGCGCTAACTGTTGCCGAAAAGCAATAGCAATAAGCACATTATAAGTTACGTTGAATGGGGCGGCCGAAGGCCGCCCCATCCCTTTTGTAAAAGAACTAAAGATTCATTATTACGTTACATTTTTTTAAGCATCACCAAATACGTAGGGAAGTGATCGCTATAACCACTACGGTAGCTCATGCCATCCCAAGTACGCATTGGGTAGCCTTTATAACGTCCACTATTTTCAACCATATACTCAGGGTTAAAAATGTATTGTTGATAAAAGAAATAACCACTTTGGTTACGTTCTAACCAAGGACTCGTAATCAAAATTTGATCGAACAAGCCCCATGCATCTTGATAAGCTAAAGTACCTAAGCCCTTTTTATAAAAATCGGTCCAAGGGTTATAAAAACCACCTTCTCTTACCTGATCCGCTTTGCCTTTTGCTCTTAATACTTCTGTGATACTAGGGCTTACTGGGTCGTCGTTTAAGTCGCCCATTAAAATTACTTTTTGGGTGCCATCCACTTTTGCAATACTATCAATATGATTTTTAGCTACTTGTGCCGCTGCAGCTCTTGCAGGTGCACTACGTTCTTCGCCACCTCTACGGCTAGGCCAGTGATTTACATATACATGCACTACATCGCCATCAAATGTGCCCTTCACCCATAAAATATCACGGGTGTAGTAAGCGTCTTTTGAACCGCCTGGCAGTTTCACAAACAATGGCTTGCTATCTAGTACTGTAAAATATTTTGGATTGTATAAAAAGCCAACATCAACACCACGAGCGTCAGGACTATCGTAATGTACAATTTTATAATTCCTTTTGGCTAATAACGGATGCTTCACCAAATCAGCTAAAACAGTATCGTTTTCAATTTCTGCAACACCTAAAATTGCTGGCCCATCAGGCGATTTGTCGGCACCCATTTCGCTGATCACTTTAGCGAGGCGACCAATTTTATCGTAGTAAATGGTGGTATTATAATTACGATCACCTTTCGGTAAAAATTCCTGATCATCTACAATAGGGTTGTCAATTGTGTCGTAGAAATTTTCTAGGTTGTAAAACCCTATGATGGCGAGCTTATATTGGGTTTTTGCTTGGGCATTTGCTGTAAAGCCAATACACCAACTTAAAAGTGCTAAAAAAAAGTACTTCATGCACGAAATAGTTAAATAGGCTGCGAAAATACTGTGAATAGTGGTTGTAAGTACTGTTTACAATACGTTAATGCGTTGTGTAGCTATTAAAAGGTAATAACGAGCTTCACTTTCCGCTTTTTTTCTGCATTCCAACGCGGACCATTTTGAATAATGTCAATCGCCTTTTGTGCAAGATTGGTTTCGCCAGTAATTAAAGGCTTAATATTAACAGGGTTACCTTGCTTATCTACATCAAAAATGATGGTGATGTCTTTATCATTATGAGCAAAATCACCAATGCTATCTACCAATACTTCCAGCTTTTGCTGCTGTACATATTTATAGAATGCTGCCCAACCACCAATAGGTGTAGCTTGACTTGTATCGTTTGGTAACTTACTTCTACCTAACTGAATTTCTTCTACTTGTAGTGATTCAAAGTTGGCTATGTTGTTATTTTTTGCTTGGGCCGTAGGGGCTTGCAAAAAGTTTCTTTCTGTTGTAATGAAATTATTGTTGCTGTTAGTAACAGCGTTGCCATAACCCGCATGATTACTTGCAATACTTGTTTTGCGGGCAGTAAGTACATTGTCGGCTTCAGCTGTAGAAGCCTTTGCTTCCGCTGTGGCAGCAGTGGTAGATGTAGCTGCTACAATAGTTACAGGTACGGTTGTATCTGTTGAAAAATTTGTGTTAGCAGGAGGCATAATGGCAACAGTTTGCTTACTGTTATCTAAGGCAGGCTGTTCTTTTTTATTGGCATCATCATTTACCGTAAGGTTATTTTTTTCATTAACGGCTGTTGGGCTGGTGGTAGCAACATTATTTGGTACAGTAGTTTTGTTATTGGTGGTTGTTTTTGGGGTGTTATTCGCTAATTGTTGATGGATAGTTGTGTTTTCTTCCCAATAGCCAATAACGCTAACCAAGGCGATGGCTCCAACGCAGGCTGCGCCAGCCAGCCAATACCACGATTTACGTAAGTTAGGGATGCTCAGCACCGGTGCTTGTTCAGATTCTTGTGCAATTGCTAGTAGTTGTTGCTCAAGATTGTTGAGCGCCGGCTGTATTTGTGTTGAAGTAGTGTGTTGATAAGCTTCTAAAGCATCGGCAAGTAAAGGGTCGGTTAATGCTGCTCGTTCCAAGGCATAACGTTCATGTGCCGGCATATTTCCGTTCCAATAACGGCTGATGTCGGTATGCGTATAAGGGGTTTGTATATCCTTATTCTGCTTCATTCTTTTCTAAGCATATTTTCAAGTTTCTACGTCCATTTTGTATTAAGCTACGCACTTTTGCCCATTCAAAGCCTGTTAATTCGGCCACTTCATGATAGTTTTTTTGCTCTAAATAAAATAGCCGAATGGCTTGCTGTTGTTGCGCTTGTAATTGTTCAATACAATTTTCAAGTGCAGTCAGCTGCTGCTCTTTCTCCAAAGCTACATCTAGATGCTCAAAACTTTCATTTTGCATAAAACTAGCATCGAAACTTACCGTTGGTGTACGTTTTTGCTTACGTAGCGCCATTAAACAGTGGTTTCTAGCAACTGTATGCAGCCATCCACTAAAGTGTTCAATTTGATGTTGCGGAACTTTTAACACCAACTCTTGGTAAATATTCATCACAGCATCTTTCGCTGCATCTGTGTCTTCTAAGTATTTAAGGCATGTGCCGAATACTAAACTGTAGTATTTAAGGTACAACTTCGCTAACCATTGTTGGTTGTGCGTTAGTTGATATTGCTCTAACAAATAACGATCACTATCGGTATGTGATTGCTGCAAAGACATGGAGGTGCAGCAAAATAATTTTTTTTTGCTACGCTTGTGTAATTCTCTTCATTTTCTCATCTCAAGCAGGTATATCAAAACTTGCTCTTATGCTAAAAAGCTTAACATCGTATCTGGTAGCTTACTTTTCAAAGCTAATTGCGTTAATCATATACTTACAAATTATTGGTATCAATAACGTACAAGCTCAAGTGAGTATTGTTAGTACCGATACGCTTCATAGTTGTGTAAAAGCTGAAAGAACAATTTTTGTTACCAACGAAGCTGGCAATAGCGTTGCAGATGCCGAACTACGATCAAATACAGGAGTGTTAGTAGGCATAACCGATAGTACGGGCGTGTTAAAATTGAGTACTACTGTTATCAACAAGTATAAATACCTTACGGTAAATGCGGTAGGCTACAGCACACAACTTATAACTATTGATAGTTTGAAGCCGATGATTAAACTTCAAAAAAATAGCACTGCGTTACCAGATATGATTGTTGTAAGTTTTTCTAGAACAAAGCGTCTTTGTACTGAGACTTGCGGCTTTCGATGTATTACAGCAAGTAAGCAAATAACGAAACGAGACAGTATTCATAAACCTAAATATCAGCCTATGGTGCGTGTTTATCCAAATCCGGCAGCAAGAGGCAGTGTAGTTACACTTGAACTTAAAAGTACCAATGCTGCCTTAATAGAGTGTGTTGATAACAATGGGGTAGTGGTATGGCGAAAATCATTTCCTGAAGGTGCTACACCACTTACTTTAGCGCTGCCAATACCTAGTAGTTGGGCAGCTGGTATATACTATGTACGTGTAGTAAGGCCATTACAAGCACCTCAAATGCAACGGTTACTGATACAATAATTTCACCCATAAGTGTACTAAGTGCTAACTACTATTTTTGTTCCCAACTTTTAAAGCAAAACGATGGAAAACGTAGTTAGAAACGATTGGACGATTGCTGAAATTGAAAGCATTTACCACAAGCCTTTGCTCGATTTAGTATATCAAGCGGCTACTGTACATCGCCAGTACAATGCTATTGGTGAAGTGCAAGTTTGCACTTTGTTAAGTATCAAAACAGGAGGGTGCCCAGAAGATTGTGCTTACTGTCCGCAAGCCGCACGCTATCATACCGATATCGATGTACATGCACTAATGAAGAAAGAAGAAGTGCTTGAATATGCTGCCAAGGCAAAGGCTGCAGGTAGTACACGCTTTTGTATGGGAGCTGCTTGGCGTGAAGTACGTAATAATAAAGATTTTGACCGTGTGCTAGATATGGTTAAAGGCGTGAATGAGCTTGGTATGGAAGTGTGCTGTACATTGGGTATGCTTACAGAAGAGCAAGCCCAACGCCTTGCCGAAGCTGGCTTGTATGCTTACAATCATAACCTAGATACTAGTAAAGAGCATTACAGCGAAATTATTACTACACGTACCTACGACGATAGATTGCAAACACTCGATAATGTTCGTAAAGCAGGCGTTAGCTTATGTTGTGGCGGTATCATTGGTTTGGGTGAAAAGCATGCCGATCGTATCAACATGTTGCATACTTTGGCAACCTTACCAGAACATCCTGAAAGTGTGCCTATCAATGCATTGGTGCCAGTTGTTGGTACCCCCTTGCAACACAATCAAAAAGTAGATGTTTGGGATTTGGTACGTATGATTGCTACCGCACGTATTCTAATGCCTAAAGCTATGGTTCGCCTCAGTGCAGGCCGTACAGATTTATCTGTTGTAGAACAAGCGTTCTGCTTTATGGCAGGTGCTAACAGCATTTTTGCAGGTGAAAAATTACTTACAACGCCTAACCCAAGCTTTGACGACGATAATGCGATGTTTCAATTACTAGGCTTACAACCACGTGAAGCATTCAAAAACGAAACGCAAAGTTGTGGTCACCACCACCACGAACAACAAGCTGTTGAAGCAACAGCATAAATATAACATGTGTTATCACGAATAAGTATTAGGGCTTCGCTCAAGCGAAGCCCTATTTACGTAAGTACCTTACGGTAAATGCAGATGCACACTACCACTAACCGAGAAAACCCTAGTTTATTCCACCATCGGAAAACAAACCAGCAAGTAAGGTTGTATGTTTGCCAACACAAACAAGAATGTTGTATGAAAAAGATTTTTGCTATTGCTGCCTTAGCAGCTTGTACCCAATTACAAGCACAAGTAAGAATGCCACAACCAAGCCCTACCCAAACCATTAGTCAAGAGTTTGGTATGGGTAAAATTGAAATTACCTACAGCCGTCCGAACGTTAAAGGCCGTACTTTATTTGGCGATAAAACCATGTTGGCACCTTTAGGTGAAATGTGGCGTACGGGTGCTAATGGTGCAACCAAAATTAAGTTTACCGATGTTGTAATGCTCGGTGGAAAAAATATCGACACAGGTACGTACGTACTTTATACTGTTCCTGGCGCTAAAGAGTGGGAAGTAATTTTGAACAAAGGTTTGAGCAATTGGGGTACAGATGGCTACAAGCAAGAGCAAGATGTAGTTCGTTTTAAAGTGCCTGCTATGAAAATGAGCAGCGCTGTTGAAACATTCACCATGCAGGTGGCTAACATACAGCCCGAAAGCTGCGAAATTCATTTAATGTGGGGTAAAACTGCTGTTAGCATTCCGGTAACAACCAACATTAAAGACCGCTTACGTTCGCAAATTGAAGCAGCTTTACAAACCGATAAAAAGCCTTTCTGGCAAGCTGCTAACTTTTACTACGAGTGGGATAAAGATTACGCTAAAGCATTAGATAATGTAGAAAAAGCTATTGCTGGTAATCCTAAAGGTTTTTGGATGTATATGTTAAAAGCTCGTATCGAAAAAGCTATGGGTAATGGTGAAGCTGCAAAAGCATCGGCCAATAAAACGATTGAGCTAGCTACTGAAGCTAAAAATGCCGATTATGTTCGTATGGCACAAGAGTTTTTAGCTGGTAAATAAGCATCAAACATTTACGTAAGTACAAGAGATATACCACGCTACCCAAAAGGGTAGCGTTTTTTGTATCAATTATGCCATATTATTCGTTTTAAACAAGCTGACGAGCATCAGCATGAATTCACCTATTTTGCTGTAAGAATGATGTATTTGCTGCTTCGTAGATTATGGTTATTGTGCTGCTGCCTTATTGTAGGCTGGCAAGTGCATGCTCAGCAATCTACGCTGCGAAAAAAGCAAGTTGTTATTACAAACGATACCATTCGGCTCGATACAGTAAGCATTATCCCTGGT
>DMPB01000195.1:0-9008 GCA_003456175.1 Chitinophagaceae bacterium
AGCCTTGATGAAAGGTCAAAATTCAAGTCTCAACTAATTAGTATATACCTTACGGTAAATGGGGATGTAGTAAGTATACTGCATCCCCATTTTAATGCTATTATTACTGTAATTCTTTACGTAATCTTGCCACAGGAATATTCAACTGTTCTCTGTACTTAGCTACTGTTCTGCGAGCAATATTGTAACCTTTTTCTTGCAATATTTCGGTAAGGCGTTCATCGCTTAGCGGACTTTTTTTAGATTCTTGTTCAATAACATCACTCAAAATTTTCTTTACTTCTCGAGTGCTTACATCTTCACCATTTTCGGTAGATAAGCTTTCGCTAAAGAAAAACTTTAATCGATAAGTTCCGAACTCTGTTTGTACAAATTTGCTATTAGCCACCCTACTCACAGTACTAATATCTAAGCCGGTTCGTTCTGCAATATTCTTGAGAATCATAGGCCGTAGTGTGGTTTCATCGCCAGTTAAAAAGAAAGCCTCTTGATATTGCATAATAGTGTACATAGTGCTAAACAAGGTTTGCTGCCTTTGCTTAATCATATCTATAAACCACTTGGCACTGTCTATTTTTTGTTTGATAAATAGTACCGCTTCTTTTTGGCGTTTATCTTTCTTACTACCCTTTTCATAATCACGTAGCATTTCTTTGTAGCCTTCGCTTACGCGTAAATCAGGTGCGTTGCGTGTATTCAACGTAAGTTCTAGCTTACCACCATTATTGTATATGAAAAAGTCGGGCACCACATACGACTCGGCCTTATTGAGTTCACCAATATTACCGCCTGGCTTAGGGTTAAGCTTTATAATGGTATGAATAACATCTTTTAATTGCTCATCGGTTAAGCCTACAGAACGCTGAATTTTTTCGTAATGCTTTTTAGTAAACTCATCGAAATATTTATCTAAAACAACAATAGCCTTCGATACATTCTTACCAGCATTCATTATACGACGTAATTGTATGAGTAGGCATTCTTGCAAGTCGCGGGCACAAATGCCTGGCGGGTCAAATTTTTGTATGCTGGCAATGAGTGTTTCTACTTCGTCTACAGTTGTTTCAATATTTTGCCGAAAGGCCAAATCGTCTACAATACTTTCTGTTTCTCTACGCAGGTAACCATCATCATCAATACTGCCTACAATTTGTTCTGCTATTTTATACATACGCTCATCTAAATCGAGCATACCCAACTGGTTCTGTAGTAATTCGTGAAAGCTTTGTTCGGCACGAACAGGTATTACTTCTTTATCTTCAAGTTCGGGGTAGTTATCATCGCGGGTTTTGTATGCAGCAATATCGTCGTCGTCATCGCCAATGTAGTCGCTAAAGTCAACAGTTTCTATATCGTTGGAGATATCGTCGTTACCATCTTCATCATCATAAGAAGATTCATCGTTACTCATATCATCTGCACTACTGAATTCATCGTTCATATCACCATCTGCATCGTGCTCTTCATTAGCCATTTCGAGTGCCGGATTTTCTTCTAATTCATCTTTTATGCGTTCTTCAAGGTTAGCCGTAGGTATTTGCAGCAACTTCATCAACTGAATTTGTTGCGGCGATAATTTTTGTAATAGCTTTTGTTGTAATGATTGGCTTAACGACATATATCTCTTCGCTTAGTCTGATCTTCAAATGGTGTTTCGTGGTATTAATATTGGTAAATTTATAGCCTAAACTTGTGGAATGTATCAAACACTTATCATTTTTAGCATTTTGGCAGGATTTTTGAGGAGCACGGCCCAATCTACCGCTCCAGCTCCCCCATTTACCGTAAGGTTATATCCAATAACGCCCTTACGGGCAAATGATAGCACTTTGTACAAAGTGGCAACAAATAATTTCAAACAAGTAGCAAGCGTTTATTTTCAACCACAACAACAACCCTTTTTTTGCAAGCAAGAGTGGTTACTTGAAAAGAAAACCAACATCAATCTCAAGCTAAGAATGGGAAGTGTAGAACAATGCAATTATCTTGAGGGCAAAACACCGTTTCTGCCTAAGCCATAACCGCTGCCATCATGTTCCGATTTAGCCCCGCAACATCTTTTCAACAACGAAGTTGGCAATTATTACTAGCTATTGCCATAAGTACTATTGTAATTGTTGTAAGTACGCTTGTAGTAGTATACGCCAATAAACGTACTACAGTTAAAATTGATACTGCTGCCAACAATATTCAACAACTGGCTGCATTAGAAACGGCTGCTATTAAAGCAGAAGCTAGTGAACGTACGTATTGCTTATTGAACGATACTAACTTCTTGCAAACTTTTAAAGAAGCACATCAAACATTAATTACGCTTAGCGACTCTGCGCTACTTACCGCCTACTTACAAGCATATCCGCAACAGGCTACTACTTTATTACAGCAGATACGCCAACAAGAGTTACACATGAACATGGCTATCGATAAGCATCAACATCTAGATACAGCAACCATACTACATAAGAACGATGCTATTGATAATATTAGAAGCATCATCAAATACATATCGCAACAAGAACATAGTAATATTCAAGCTGCAAAAGATGCACAGCAACGCAATACCACCATTAGTTTTTGGTTGATTATTGTATGTATTGTAGTGAATGTATTGCTACTCTATCAGTACTATAAAATGGTGCAACACAATATTGTTGAACACCAACAAATTGAAAACGCACTTATTAAAGCTAAAAATCAGGCAGAAGAAGCAAATGAATCGAAAGCAAGGTTTCTAAGCACAGTAAGCCATGAAATACGTACACCAATGAATGCTATGCTTGGCATGGCAACATTGCTGAAACAAAGGCCTTTGAACGATGAACAACGCCGTTATTTGATTAATATTCAACGCAGCGGCGTAGCCTTATTGGTATTGGTGAATGATATTGTTGACTTCTCTAAAATGGAAGCTGGCAAATTAAAAATCGAGCATCGACCCTTTGTGGTACATCATGTAATTGATGAGGTTTTTTCTATTGTAAAATCAACCAATGCCAATGTTATTGTTGATTACCAAATTGCAAGAGATGTACCCCGTGTATTAGTAGGCGATGCTAATAGACTAAGGCAGTTGTTAATTAACCTGCTTTATCAGAGCTTGCAACATATTCAAAAAGGCTATGTAGAACTTACCATAACAGCACAACAGCAAAGCAATAAGCAGTGGCAACTCAATTTCACAGTACTTGCAGAAAATAACGATACGAATGTGCTGTTAGATGAAATGCCACTAGATATTAGTGATGCAGCCGACTTTGGCAGCAAGCTTACAGTAAGTGGCTTTGGCCTTTCTATTGCAACGCGTTTAGCTACGCTTTTAGGTGGTAAGGTGAAGTTAGAAACCAATAACAATCATACCAATTACACCTTTACACTATCGCTACCAGAGCCTCACAGTTTAACACCTGAAGAAATTGCACAACTTAACAAACACGATAGTCAGTTTGAAGATATTAACCCAAAACTTGCCGATGAAATTCCGTTAAGTATTCTCATTGTAGACGATCAAGAAATGAATCTTGTTTTACTATCTAGTATTCTGGTAAAAATGGGGTATGTATTTGCAACTGCCCACAATGGCGCCGAAGCTGTACAAATGGCAACACAAAACAAATACCAACTCATTTTCATGGATATATACATGCCAGTAATGGATGGTGTTGAAGCTACCCAACGTATTAGAAAGCACTATTTACCAAATGAGCAGCCTATTATTATTGCCCTTACGGCAAATGCTGTTATGGAGAATAAAGCTTACGCACAAAAAAAACAACTTAACGATGTTTTGATAAAACCTTATAAGCCTGCAGATATTGAAAACATTATTAGACAGTGGCTTGCACCTCAAGCATAATTGTACTTTATGACATACCGCTTACTACTTCGTAACATTACTGCTATTGCATTAGTGGTAGCAATTGTTGCATTCATAGGAATGCGACTCATTGAACCCAGCTTCGACATACACCACGAGCCATATCAAAAAGCATTTATTTTAAAAGTAGAATTTGCAGAAACAGAAGCTATTGTGGTAGATATGTTTAGAACAGTAAGTTGTGAGGGCAAGCGAGCTATGGGCTTTCATACTGGTTTAGATTACTTGTTCATGGTTACTATTTTTGGCTATTTAGCACTTATTCATATATACACAACGCAACAGCACCCTCAACGGTGGATACAATACTTAGGCACAACCATGGCAATTGCTGCCATTATTGCGATGCTGTGCGATGCTTTTGAAAACTATTGCTTAATCAATTGGTTACTCGATAGTGAATGGAAAGGCCCTTTCGCGGCTTATTATTGGTTGGTTCGTTTGAAGTGGTTCATTGCTTTGATAGCCGCTATTACAAGCAGCACCTTATGGGTAGGTAACTACGTGAAATACAAACGCTTCAGTCATTTACCGTAAGGTTAAGTACCAATTGCATGCATGATAAGTGGTATCAGGTACCAACTAAATAAAGTGATTAGCATTATTGATACTACGTTCATAATAAAGCCGGTAAGTAACATATCTTTTAGTTGTAGGCGACCACTTGCGAATACAATTGCGTTCGGTGGCGTACCCATAGGTAACATGGCCGCACAGCTTGCCGCTAAAGTCATAGGAATACCTAACAACAACGGATTGATATGTAAATTATCGGCAATACTACTCATTACAGGTGCGAAAACAATAACTTGAGCAATATTGCTGGTTACCTCACTAATTAAAATACTGAGTACCGTTACTGCTAATACTAATCCCAAACCTCCTGTTCCGGAAAGCGATGCTAACCACTTGCCTACCGCCCCAACAATGCCCGTTGCTTCGAGTTGGGTAGCTAGCGTTAAACCGCCACCAAACAACAACAAAATGCCCCAAGCCATTTTAGAGGTATCGCTCCACTCCATCAACATTTTACTACCATTATAACTACCGCTGGGCACCATAAATAAGGTTAAAGCACCCATCATGGCAATAATAGTATCATCGAACTTTAGTTGTGTTTGGTAAGTATTTATTACGTCTTTAAATACCCATAACAATGCAGTAGTAATAAAAATAATGAGCACTCTTTTTTCTGGTATAGTTACTGGCCCTAGTGCCTTTAACTCGTTATTGATGATGGCCGCTGTATCGGCACTTTGTTGAATATCATTTTTATACAACCATCGTGTAAGCACCCAATACAATGCCAATAATAATAACAATGCAAGTGGTGTACAAATAGCCATCCATTCAAAAAAACTCATGGCATAACCTGCGTAATGCTTTTCAACAAATGCGGCATAGGCTACGTTCGGAGGCGTGCCAATTAACGTTGCAATACCGCCATAATTACTCGCATAAGCAATACTTAGCAACAGGCAAATACCAATATGCTTAACAGACTTATTGGCACCATGCGTTTGCTCTAATACATGCACCACACTCATGGCAATCGGGTACATCATCATGGTAGTGGCCGTATTACTCAGCCACATACTGAGCAATCCTGTTGCCAGAATAAACCCTAGCACAATTTTATTACCCGATGTGCCAGTAATCTTTACAATACGCAATGCAATACGCCGGTGTAACTGCCACTTTTCTATCGCCAAGCCAATCATAAAGCCACCCATGAATAAGAAAATAATGCTATTAGCATAAGGTGCTGCCGTAACATCTAGTTTGGCTATGCCTAACAGCGGGAATAACACTAGTGGAAACAATGCCACTGCGGGTAATGGCAAGGCTTCAGAAATCCATAAAAAAATCATCAGCACAGCTACTGCTGCCACCTTGTTAGCACCTTGCGGTAAATGAAAAATATTGGCTGCATACAAGCTAATAGCTATCAATACACCTACTAAAATAAGCAGTACATTTCGTTGTATCAGCGGCATGAATATGAGTTTTGAAGCAGTAATATACTGCATTCAATATGCAAAAGCCATCTACTTACGTAAATGGCTTCGCAATGTTTTATTTACCGTAAGGTGTACTGTAAACTTTATTTTTTCATTTTATTGAGTATAGGAATTACCAACACTAACAACATAAACACAATCAAGTGTAAAGTTGCTAAATACGTTATTTGTGCTGTGAATTCGGGCGTGTAACCCAACCTGCGGTAGCTAAGTGCAGCCACCACTACAAACGATAACAATACCCCCAATAATAACCAGCTAAATTGTTTGTACGCTTGCATACTTAGGCTTCAAAGGTGCTATAGAAATAAGGTGTTTTAGCTTCAAACTCGGCTGCACAAGTATCTACCATTTTGAACACTCTTGTAATGCCGGCAGCTTTACGCTTTTCGTATACTTCGTCGGCAGTACACTTATCATCGAGAATACGTGCAATTTGCTCATCGCTAAAGCCATGCTTTTTAGCCTCTTTTAATACATCTATTGGCAAGCTTTCTAGGGTATGTTCGGCTAATGCTTTTTCTATCGTACATAAATCTTGAATTTGATAAATAAACCAACGATCTATACCGGTAGCTTGTACAATACTTTTAACGCTTACGCCAAGCATAAGTGCATCTTTAATTCTAAAGATGCGATCCCACTTTGGTGTTTTAATATACTCAATAAGCTCTTCAGCTTTTTTCTGGCTTTTCCCGTAATAACCTAATCCAACGGCTTCATTTTCTAAACTTACACAAGCTTTTTGTATAGCTTCTGTAAAGCTTCTACCAATAGCCATAACCTCACCTACACTTTTCATTTGTAAGCCCAACGTATCGTTCGCACCTTTGAACTTATCAAAGTTCCAGCGTGGTATTTTTACAATTACATAATCGAGTGCAGGTTCAAAATAAGCACTTGTAGTTTGAGTAATTTGATTACTCAACTCATCGAGATTATACCCAATGGCCAACTTAGCGGCTATTTTGGCAATAGGATAACCGGTAGCTTTCGATGCTAATGCCGAAGAACGGCTCACCCTAGGGTTAATTTCAATTGCAATAATTTCTTCTGTTTCAGGGTTTAAAGCAAATTGCACGTTACAACCACCGGCAAAGTTCCCCAAATCTCGCATCATGTTAATGGCCGTATTACGCATGAGCTGAAAAGCGGTGTCGCTCAACGTCATAGCAGGCGCTACGGTAATGCTATCGCCAGTATGTACCCCCATGGGGTCAAAATTTTCTACCGTGCAAATAATTACAACATTATCGGCACTATCTCGCAACAATTCTAGTTCAAACTCCTTCCAACCAAGCACGGCCTTTTCTACGAGTACTTCGTGTATGGGGCTTGCTGTTAAACCGCGGTTAAGTGCTTCATCTAAAAACTCTTTGCTATGCACAAAACCACCACCGGTACCGCCTAACGTGAACGATGGGCGAATTACCAGCGGAAAGCCTATTTCTTGTGCAAACTCTTTACCTTCTAAGAAACTGTTAGCCGTTTTAGCAGGTGCAACAGGCACCCCCATTGCAATCATCCATTGGCGAAACAATTCTCTATCCTCAGCTTTATCAATCGCTTTAATATCTACTCCAATTAAGCGAACGTTGTATTTCTCCCAAACACCCAACTCTTCGGCTTCTTTTGCAAGGTTCAAAGCAGTTTGTCCGCCCATGGTAGGCAGCACTGCATCGATTTTATTTTCTTCTAAAATTTGTTCTATGCTTTCTACAGTAAGTGGCAACAAATACACACGATCTGCCATCATCGGGTCCGTCATAATCGTTGCCGGATTACTATTAATCAGAATTACCTTGATACCCTCTTCTCGCAAGCTACGAGCGGCTTGCGTACCACTGTAATCGAACTCACAGGCCTGACCAATTACTATAGGACCGCTTCCAATAATTAACACCGATTGTATACTCGTATCTCTAGGCATAGTGTGTATTTTTCGCAGCCATAAAAACCCCATGGCTACCGTGCAAAATTGTGCAAAAGTAAGCCGCTACTACACACCACGAGGTTAATTTTTCAACGTTTCATTAGTTTCTTATCAAAGCTTTAACCGCACAAAGCCATAATAAACGCTACGTTACATTTAATTTGTAGCATGCACGTACGTTACTTACTAGTTGCAATGGTATACTTGGCCTGCCTTACGGCAAATGCCCAGCCATATCCACAAAACTACTTTAGAAATCCGTTGGGAGTACCGTTACAACTTGCAGCCAACTTCGGTGAAGTACGTAACAATCACTACCATATGGGCTTTGATTTGCGAACGCAGCAACGCGAAAATTTGCCAGTTTACGCCGCAGCAGCGGGTTATATCAGCCGTATTAAAGTAGAACTTTACGGCTATGGCAGAGCTATTTATATTACACACCCCAACGGCTATACCACGGTGTATGCACACCTCAATCGGTTTTACGACACCTTAGAACAACGCTTGCAACTCCATCAATACGCGAACAAAAGTTGGTCACAAGAAATCAGCTTTGCAACCAACGAATTTCCGGTGGTACAAGGGCAGTATATTGGTTTGAGCGGTAATACTGGCGCCAGCGGCGGCCCACACTTGCACTTTGAAATTCGCGATAGCAAAACGGGCAACTGCCTTAACCCTCGCTTATTTGGTTTTGAAATACCCGATGCCATTCCGCCTACCTTATTCGGCTTGTATTGGTACAACAGACATGTTAGCACCTATGCTCAAACACCCATGCCAATTCGTTTTCGCAAAACCGATAGCGGCTATTACGGCTTAGATACCGTTCGGGTGAGTAGCAAATTTTCGTTAGGTGTTCATGCCGAAGACAAAAGCAGCAACAGCCCATTTTATTTTGGCATTTATCAAGCACACCTTACGGTAAATGAAGTGCCTTATTTTGAATTCACACTCAATAATTTCAGCTACGATAGCACACGTTATAGTAATGGCTGTATTGATTACCCCTTTTGGATTCGACATCGCAAGCCTGTACAACATATTAGCCAGTTACCCGGCGTGAGCTTACCTATTTTCAACGATATAGCTGGCAAGCGAGGCATCATTTACGTAAGTGATACCACTGCACAACGTATTCAAATAACCCTTAGCGATGCTTCTGGCAATAGCACTA
>DMPB01000195.1:9208-18671 GCA_003456175.1 Chitinophagaceae bacterium
AATGCTTCTGGCAATAGCACTAATGTACACCTTATAGTACGCTACGATAGTAGTGCCAATGTACCATTATACACCACACAACAATACGAGCAATTATCGCCCCAGCAACCCAATAAGGTAGGCAATGGCTTAACAGCAATTAGCTTCAATAGCCAAGCCTTTTACGATACAGTACCATTTGTATTCGGACAAGCTTTTGTAAGCAACAACAGCAGCTTACTGTATTTACACGATCCTACTATACCCGTACATAGCAAATATGCTGTACAAGTACCAGTTCCAATGGCGGCCCAATCATTTACCGAAAGGTTATTATTCACCCTACGTAGTGGTGGTTATACGCAATATGCAAAAGCTAACGTTGCTGGCAGGTTAGCGCTGGCCGAAGGTTTCAACAAACTAGGTACACTTACATTAACGATAGATACAACACCACCAACGGTACAACCTATATCTTGGAAAGCAGATGGTACCTTGTATCGGAACGCTACACTCAGGCTACGCCTCAGCGATACACAAAGCGATGTGTTAGCCGATAGTGTTTTGATAGATAGTACTTGGCAACCATTTGCCTATCAAAACAACGATGTATGGTGGAAGCTACCGGAAAACTTTACTCCGGGCTTACACAACATAACCATTTACGCAAGTGATATAGTGGGTAATAAAAATGTTATCACTTTAGCCTTCAACTATAGCAACGAGCCGGCACCAACGAACAAAAAGAAAAAGAAAAGCGTTACAATTAATCGTAAAACTACAAAACATGGCACTCGAAAAAGGAAGTAAAGCTCCTGCTTTTAAAGGGCAAGATCAGAATGGCAATACCATTCAACTAAAAGATTTCAAAGGCAAAAAAGTAATATTATACTTCTATCCGAAAGATGATACGCCTGGCTGTACGGCTCAGGCTTGCAACCTACGCGACAATTACAATACCTTGATAGCACAAGGCTATGCAATTATTGGTGTTAGCACCGATAGCGTTAAAAGCCATAAGAAATTTGAAGACAAATACGAACTGCCCTTTTCGCTTATTGCCGATGAAGATCAAACGATTGTAAATGCCTACGGTGTTTGGGGCGAGAAAAAATTTATGGGCAGAACCTACATGGGCACCAGTCGTACTACATTTTTAATCGACGAAAAAGGAGTAATACAACACGTAATTACTAAGCCCGACACAAAAAATCATACAGCGCAAGTACTCGCTGCATGGGAAGCGGCCTAAAGCACTAGTACATTGTATGTATTGGTACATAATAAGAGGGGTATGCTATAATCTAAAGCCAGCATCTTGATCTACAAACCAATGCAACTCACCCTTCACAGGCTGTATCAACTGCGATGGATAGCGTTCTTCGTTCCGTTCGCCATCGAGCACCATATATAAAGCATCACGTTTATTAGCACCAGTAACCATAAAAGCAATGTTACTGGCCATATTTACCACTGGTGCAGTAAGTGTAATTCGATACATATTTTGCGCCTCTAACCATAAGCTACGCACCCAATGCCGTTGCTCTTTTAATACCGGTGTGAATGGAAATAACGACAGCGTATGAGCATCGTCGCCCATACCCAACAACACCATATCAAACGTACCAACCTTAGTTTTAAAATAGCGTTGCAATACAACATCGTATGCTTCGGCACTTTGTTCAGGCGTAACACCTTCGGTAAGCATTCTGTGAATGTTTGCCTCCGGAATAGGTACTTTACTCAACAAGGCATCGTACGCCATGCGAGCATTATTACGTTCGTCGTCGAACGGTACAAAACGCTCATCGCCAAAAAAGATGTGTACTTTATCCCAATCAATCAAACTAGCTCGTTGCGGCTGTGCCAGTAGTTCATATACCCTTTTCGGAGTACTACCCCCGGCTAACACCAGCGTATAATGTTGTTGTTTGCTAATTACATTTCTCATATGCTGTACCAGAAATTGCGCCATATCAATAGCTACAAGTTCAGAGGTAAGCATTACATGCATATGTTTCATAATAGTTGCCTTACGGTAAATGATGGATAGAGAGCATTGTAGCAGCTTAACGCTTGCCTTGCGGTAAATTTATCCAATACCTACCATCTTTTGTAATCAATTGTTCAGCCTCATCGGGACCCCAAGAGCCCGGATCGTAATTCGGGAATTTTACGGCACAACTCGTTTCCCAAGCATTTATAATAGGCATTACAATTTTCCATGCCGCTTCAATTTGATCGGCACGCATAAACTGCGTAGCATTACCTTCCATTACATCGAGTAATAGTGTTTCGTAAGCTTCGGGTTGATGTTCTTCTGCAAAATCATTAGAATAGTTAAATACCATATCCACCGGATGTAACGTCATAGATTGACCCGGCTTTTTAGCTTGAAAACGCAAACGAATGTCCATTTCTGGCTGTATGCTAATGATGAGCCTATTAGGCTTCCAAGTATCGGCAGCCTCTGTAGGAAAAGCGAAATGAGGCACTTGCTTAAACTGTACCGTGATGAAAGTGGTTTTTTGTTGTAATCGCTTACCCGTACGTACATAAAACGGAACACCTTGCCAACGCCAATTATCAATGTATAATTTCATGGCAGCAAAGGTTTCGGTATCGCTATTAGCATCTACACCTTCTTCGGCTCTATACGCCGGAATACTATTGCCATGTAATGTTCCTGCACCATACTGCCCTCGTACTGCATGTTCGTGTACATGTGCACTTTCAATTTTGCGTACGGCATTTAATACATCTACTTTTTTATTCCGAATTTCATTCGCATCGAAACTGGTAGGTGGCTCCATAGCTACCATACAAATAAGTTGTAGAATATGGTTCTGCAACATATCACGTAAGGCGCCACTTTGTTCATAATACCCACCACGCCCTTCTAAGCCTACTACTTCGGCATTGGTAATTTGAATGTGATCAATGTAATTTCTGTTCCAAATTGGTTCAAACAATGCATTGGCGAAGCGTAAGGCTACAATATTTTGCACTGTTTCTTTGCCCAAATAATGATCTATTCTATAAATCTGCTCTTCTTTAAAAATGCTCAGCAATAGTTGATTGAGTGTATGAGCACTTTCTAAATCGTGACCGAAAGGTTTTTCTACCACCACACGTGTGCAATGGGTATCGTGGCATAAATCCATCTTACCAAGGTTCACAGCTATACCTGGCACCAATTGTGGTGCTACTGCTAGGTAAAAAATAACTTTAGGCTGTACGCCCCATGCAGCTTCTTTAGTTTTTACAATATTGGTAAGCAATGCATAATCTGCTTCTTTAGAAGCATCGAAAACTTGATAGTGCACATTGTTACTAAAAGCATCCCAATCGCTTTCGTTACCATTATTCAGCCTTCGGCTGTACGATTGTATGCCCTCGTACAAATGCGTTCGATAAGCCACATCGCTATAAACCGTTCTACCTAAACCCACTACTGCAAAATGTTCGGGCATGTACGCATCTAAAAATAAATTGTACAGGGCTGGTGTTAGCTTTCGAATATTTAAATCGCCACTGCCACCAAAAATAAATACAACACTAGCTGGTGGTATTTTATGAGGAGTTGACATTGTAATATTATTAGATTAATTGGGGGAGAATACTTAACTCCATTGCGTATGAAAAATGCCATCTCTATCAGTACGCTGATAGGTATGAGCACCAAAGTAATCGCGTTGTGCTTGAATCATATTAGTGGGCATACGCTCTAATGTGTAATTATCGAAGTACCCTAATGCATTGTATAAACCCATTACCGGAATACCTGCCGTAATAGCCTCGGCTATTACCTTTCGCAATGCAGGTATATGGGCTTGCAGTTGTGCTGCCAATGGTGCATCGAGCAGAATATTTTGCAGCATTGGGTTGCGTTGATATGCTTGATAAAAATCTTCAAGCAGTGTGCTCCGGATAATACATCCGCCACGCCATACTTTCACTGCATCGTGCAGAGGAACTTGCATGTTGAGCTGTTCACTTGCAGTAGCTATTAAACTTAACCCTTGTGCATAGCAAAGAATGATAGCTGCAAATAATGCGTCGGCAATTTCATTTACCGTAAGGTGTACTTTGCCTACTCTACTTGGGTATAACTGAGCCGCTTGTGTACGCTGTGTTTTGTAACTACTAATAGTGCGTAACGCAACTGCAGCATCAATAACGGGGATGGCAACGCCATGGTTCATAGCGTCTTGGCTCGTCCACTTTCCGGTTCCTTTACTACCTGCTTTATCTAAAATTACATCGAGCAACGCCGCATTGGTGAGGGTATCGCTTTGCTTGAATATAGCTGCTGTAATTTCTATCAAATAACTCTTAAGCTTACCGTTGTTCCATTCGTTAAAATACGCATGCATTTGTTCGTTGCTAGCACCCGTACCACGCTTTAATATATCGTACACTTCGCTAATAAGCTGCATGATGGCGTATTCGATGCCATTATGTACCATTTTAACGTAATGGCCGGCACCATCTTTACCCATGTAAGCAACGCAAGGCTCGTTGCCATGTACTTTTGCTGCTATCGCTTGCAATATTGGCTGAATATGTTGATAGGCGTTCTCATCGCCACCGGGCATTAGTGCAGGGCCTCTGCGAGCACCTTCTTCGCCACCACTTACACCCATTCCCATGAAATGAATGCCAGTTGGCGCAACTTGTGTTACACGGCGTATGGTATCGGTATAAAAACTGTTGCCACCATCGATTATAATATCGCCGGGTTGCAACAATGGTAGCAGGCTGTTAATAACATCGTCGACGGGCTTACCGGCTGGTACTAATAGCATTACCGTACGTGGCACTTTGAGTACTTGTACCATTTCGGCTAGGCTATTTACACCTTTTACCATGGTACCGGGTGTGGCAGCGGCTTCTAAGGCTGTAGTTTTTTCGCTATTAAGATCGAAGCCGATGGCTGCAAAACCATTATCGGCAATATTGAGGAGTAGGTTTTGACCCATTACGCCTAAACCTACCATTCCGAAATCGTATGTGGCGTTCATGGGTGCAAGGTAATCATTTACCCGTAAGGGCACTTATCTTGTATGTTAACGATTGCTGCGAAGCTTACCTATATGGCGTACTAACCTTGCGGTAAATGATGCACTACCAATGAAAAAGGCTGCACTTTATTAGTGCAGCCTTGGGTTATTGAAGCTATTGATGTATTACTGTTTTGCCAATACAAATACTACTTTATTGAAATCGGCAGCGGCGTTAATTACTTTTTTGAAGGTTTCGAATTGCTCCATGCTGTAATTGATTTTAGCATAGGTTTCAAAAATTTCGATGGTAATGGTATTGCCTTTTTGGGTGGCTTGTGATACAAAACCACAGGTGGTTTTGCCCTCTTCTTTTAGCTCAACAGTTATGTTGGCATCGTTCAAATTTTGAACCTTGTAACCATTGGGCACTTCAAAAGTAATAGTACGATTAAGTACGTGAGGATATGCTAACTCAACCGGTAATTGGCGTGGTTTTTCTTGATACATTTCTTCTTGGCGACCAATTACCTCTCCGATTTTCAAGAGTATTCTATTACCTGCCGTTTCAAGTAGTGAAGTACTTTTAGCAACACCTTTAATAGTAAGTGGTTTATTTGTAAATGCATCGTTCAATGCACTATTCAAAACTTCTATGTTGGTTATATCTTTAGAACCACTGGCTGCTTGAATAATTTCTTTGGTAGTTTCTTCTTGCTTGTCTTTAGGTAAGAATACAAAAATCGGACGGTAGTTGTTGGCGCCATAGCCGCTTAGTATTTGCTGCGAAGCAACTACTACCGTATCAAGTGTAGGCACAAAAGATACATGTGCAATTAGATTTTGTTTGTGCTCTTCGAAGGGTTCAACATCTATTTCTTTAAACTGTGCTAATGCAGTAGTGTACGTGCCAATGGTTGTTCCCTTAAGATATAAGCCAATACTACCAGCATACGTTGGTGGTATGTATGGATAACGCAACTCAGTAGATTCTGGGTGTATGTACTTACCGGTACTTGGAAAGAAAATGATAATATCATCGACCCTGTTCCAGTTTTCGAAAGATTCATCAAAAGGCATTTCATCGCGAGGGCACACAAATACAATTTGATACTTGATACCTGCCTTTCCTAATAAAGCGGCTGTTAACCTTGCTATACCTTTATCATCAGATTGTTTGGTAGCAACAATACGTTCAATATTATCGGCACCATCGGCGATTAAATTTTCATCGACATTAATATTGGTTTTTACAAAATCTTCAATCGCTAGAATTTTTTCAGCTTCACTTGATGCTTTGCTTAAATCGATTTTTTTGAAAAATTTATCGACTGCTTTTTCTTCTTTGCTATCAATTTGTGTGTATATCATGAATGCCTTTTGGGCGAACTCCTTCCATGTATACAAGCGTACATCATCATTTTTACTTAAGTTATAACTAAGCTTATATTCTATACGTTTTAAGTATTTATCGCGATAAGCATACTTTTCTTCATCGAGCGTAGGAACGTTGCTTACATAAGCAGCGACGATGCGTTTTTTATCAACTACACTGTCTTTACTTACATCAACATTATTAAAGCCTTTCACATCGTATTTCAAAAAAAGCGGCACTGTAAGTGTGAAGAACCCTTCTTGAATAGGTGAACGACTATCTTGATACATTTCAGTGCCAAATAGAGCAACATCTCTACGAATGGTATAGGTGTACTCCACCTCACTACCCTTTTCTACACCTTCCATTGCAAACAACTTGTAACGGCGACCATCTTCTTCAATTTCTTTTATTTTATCGCTTGGCAGCTCAATTACTTTTTGTGATGGTGTGATTGTACGAGCCTTAATGTTAATGATCTCTGAACCCGGGTACATAGCAATGTATATTTTATTATACATTTCAATACCCTTATCGTCTTGTACACGAATAATTTTATGTTGGTAGTTGAACATATACACACTCTTACCATCTTCTTTAAGTTCAACTTTTCTATCATCTAAAATGGTAACAGCACTTTCTTTTTTGAACTGTTCTTGAACACTATGTAACGCAGGCTTTGCAACCCAACGATTGGTATTTTGAAAGTCGAATTGTTGTGCATTTGCGTAAGTACATGCAAGTAATCCGATACTTGCTAGTAGGTGCTTCATAATAATTTAGTTTTTGGTGAGAACCACTTGCTCTTTATACTGAGCTACTAGTTGCTTAACAATGTTATTCCAATCTGTAAAACGATTGGGTTGTAGTAAAATATATTTGACTTGTATGGTTTGATGGCAAATAACCTGATTATTTTTTTGCTCATATGTTATTTCAAAACGCAACAAATCGTTTTCGGCTTTGAAGTTTTTAGGGATGTAAGAAGCCGTATAACCTTGCGGTAAATGAAGAATATGATACTGCTCTATGGTATAATGGAAATCGTTTTCTAATGCCATCATACGTTTAGCGGTATCGATACCCGGACCATTAAAAAACTTCTCAAGATTAAGGTTAATGAATATTTCATTACCTGCTCGTTTTACATAATCGGGCACTTCGTAATTACCTTTAATAATTGCCTCTCGTAACAGTGGATTCGCTTTAATGATTTCGTAAGTAGATACTTTGAATTTATTACTAGCCTTTCCTAGTTTATACTTCACATAATCGGCAGTACCGACGCTATCTTTATACATCAGCGCATCGTACAATTCGTTACCAAAATAGCCATTGTAATGTACCACCATATTACCCTTAATACCTTCAGGTGTAATGTGTATGAACGTACTATCTATTACTTTACTAGCGGTTGCAGGCATGGTAGATACACGCACTAATTCGTATTTGTTTTCATTAATTGCTATCAGAGCTTGCTTATTTTGAATAGCATCGGTAGGATAACCGAAAATGCAATGCGGATCGGTAGCATCTAAAAACACCCATTGACCGTTGAGTTGCACTGCAGCAATCATGTGATTATCGGTAATTGGGCTAGGCACTTCTGTATAATCGTAAGGTATATCGTTGGTTCCAATCCAAGTGAAGTAGGCTTTTAATCCGGCTAACTGCATTAGTGCTGTTAAGATACTGGTCATGTCTTTACAATCGCCGTAGCGTTTATCGCATACATCGGCAGCTCTGCGTGGAATAAAGCCACCATCGCCATCTTCAAAAGCAACGTATTTGATATGTGCTTGTACCCAGGTGTAAATATTGCGAGCCTTTTCTTCGTCGGTTTTAGCATTTACCGTAAGGCTATCACTTAATTTTTTGAGACTGGCTTCTTTGTTGTTATCGAGGTTTTTAATGAAGCTGTAATTCCAACGATACAAATCATCTACGCTACTCAAAAATGGCTGCTTGGTACCATTATCGTCGGTATAGTTTTGTATCAGTATAATTACATGAGGTTCGTAATAGGCAGCAGCAGGAGCAGCACCGTAACGATCTTTGTATTTTAAGCCACTTGCGGTAAATGTTAATGTTGTATTTCGCCGCCCTTCATCTTTATTCACTTTGATAACACCATCCGGATCGTTTTTGATGATGTACTTCACTTCCATATTGGTAGGATGCGTGAAGGTGTACACCGCATTTTCCACAGGTATGTATGATGAGAAATAGAAGGGTGAAATCAGATGTGCATCTTTATTAAACTCTTCAACATTCACAACTGCAAAAGAGCCTTTTGTGAGTGATGGAAAATCGAAGCTACTCTCTTTAACATCGTCATAAAAGATACCGCTGCTAACGGAGCTTTGTGTTTTGACTTCCGACACTTTCATTTTTCGGAACTTGCCACCTTCATTGAAATTGGTGTATGCTTCTAATGATTTTAACTCATTATAAGAACCATGATAAACCGTATACCGGTTGTATTGACCATTTGCTCTATCGTTGAGAATAGCCATTACATCAGACTCTTTGGTAACGGCCTGAATAACACCTTTATTTTCTTGAATGGTCACATTACGTTTTCTTTCCCAGAACACTGCGTGTTCGCTTGGATATTTTACCGTAAGGGCCTCTATAGATTGTGCGTGTGCAACAATACCTGTAACAATAGTAGCGATACAACTACCACTAACCTTTAACCACCTTCTCCAATACGCCATGATAATAGTTTCTTGTTTCTGTTAATTTTCCATTGCTATCGTAGAACTTATGTTCGCCTACTCTTATGCCATGGTTGTAATGTTCTTCGCTTTTTAGCTTGCCATTTTCGTAATATGTTTTAACCACACCGTGTAAGCTACCATATTCGTAGTTTTCTTGTTTTTCGATGTTGCCATTTAAATGGTATACTGTTTTCAAACCATGTTCATCGCCAAGTTCTCGCTTACCATCAATATATGGCTTACCATTGGAGAAGTATATTTTGCGAACACCCTGAACGATGTAATCTTCAAAATTGATTTCGCAGCTTTTATTACCATTTTTAAAATAACCGACTACTAATGCCTTGCCACTTTTCACAGCAATAGGTGTTACCAGTTTGCCA
>DMPB01000195.1:18876-21236 GCA_003456175.1 Chitinophagaceae bacterium
TACCAGTTTGCCATCTTTGCCTTCGTACGTATAGCTAACGATTTCACCATTTTTGTAATTGAGTTGAATGGCTAGTTGGTTGTTTTCGGCATAAATTTTATAGTTACCGTGTAGCACACCATCTTTATAGTTAATTTCTTTATCGAGGGTTCCATCATCATTATACATTAATACTTGGCCTTGTTCATTACCATCTTTATAGGTTTCTGTGTAATTTAACTTACCGTTGGGGTGATAATATTTCCAAACGCCATGTTGCTTGCCTAATACATAAGTTCCTTCATTTTCAAGCTTACCATCAACATAAAACTCTTTAGAGATACTATCTTTCAAACCGTTGGTATAATGCTGCATGTACGATACCTGACCATTCGGATATTTTGAAATATACCAGCCATTACGCATATAGTGCTTATAACCAGCGGTAATGTATTCAGAACCATCGTGGTGCTTGAAACGTAAAGTACCTTCGCCATTGGCGAAATCGTTATCGCTTAATACTTTTCCGGTACTATCGTACTGTGTAACACGCTTTAACCAACCATATTCGAACAAGTGTTCGTAATCGAGCTTTTTATTACCATTAAAGTATTGGCTAAAGCCATTTTCATCGTTGTTTAAATAGTACTCTTCATTTGAAGATCACCTTGCTTGTTAAAAGACTTGAACGGGCCTTGCTTATCGCCTTTAATAACCCAGCCTTCGTATTTAGGAGTGCCATTTTCATGATAGCTTGTATAATAGCCATCAATCACTCCATTTTTATAGTTAAGGCGTTCGCTTACTTTACCGTTTTTGTAGTATACAATTTTTTCGCCTTCTAACTCACCCTCTTTATAGTATTCTTCAGTTGCAATTTTTCCACTTAAGAAATAGGTAGTGTATTTACCTTGGCGTAAGCCCTCTTTAGTATAGTAGCCTTCGGCTGTTTTGTTGCCATCTTTATCATAGAAAACAATATTACCAGCACCATTACGGGTAGAAAAATTACTTACTTGCTTGCCTGTTCTATCGAAAAAGCGTAACTCACGAAGGCGGCCTCTTTCGTACACAGCTTCACTGTACAACTTCCCTTCATCATCAAAGGCTTTGGTAAGGCCTTGTACTTTGCCTTTTTCGTACGTTGTAGTTCCGCTTAAGGTTCCGTTATCGTAGTACTCTTTGGTTTCGCCTTGAATATCTCCATTTACGTAAGTGTACTCAGATTCAATTTTCCCATTTGCATGATAGCCTTTCCACAAACCTTCCTTAGCATCGTTCTTAAACATGCCTTCTAATACCAACACTCCATCGGTATTAAATTCCTTATAGTTACCTTCTGCCTTATCGGCTACATAACTACGCTGTACATACACTTTGCCATTTTCATGATAACTCGTGAAGGCACCATCTTGCTTGCCAGCTTTGTAATGTGTGGTATAGCTTAAAAAGCCTGTAGACTTAAAGCCCTTTTCTTCGCCATCTTTTACGCCGTCTTTATAAAATCCAAATAACTTGGGCAATCCGTTATAGTAATAGTATTTGGCTTGTCCGTTCAGTTTATTATTGGCATAAACCTCATCTGAATAAAGAATACCATTGTCGTAGTAAGCAATCGACTTGCCTTCTAGCGCATCATCTTTATAATTGCTGACATCTTTTAGAATACCGCTGTTGTAATAAAATTTCCATTCTCCTTCTTTATTACCCTTATCATTTAAATTACCAGTAGACTTAATATTTCCATTCTGGAAGTAGAATGTCCACAGGCCATAAATATCGTATTCGCCATTATTGATTTTGAAAGGTCCTTTACCAGCCATATAGCCATCACTCCATAAATAGAAGGTTTTAGCATCTTTACGCTGCGTAAATTGTAAGATTTCTGTATTACGCAACTCTTTTAAGTAAGCATTTACATTATCCGTCATGGCGCCTACTTCTTTCTTATTACGTTTTACATAACTCTGAACGCTGTTAATTTTTAAGCCACTAAAAACATAATTCACCAAAGGTTCTAATTGCTTTGCCTGATACAATTGTGTATACAAAGGCACATACACTTGCATGGCAAAACCTTTATCGCTTGCATTGTATTCTAGTTTTTCTAAGATTACTTGAAACTGACGTACAATAGCATCTTCTAAACTAACCTGCAATTTGTAATTTCTGTTAAGTGCAATTTTGCTTAGAAAAATATCTTGTAATTCTTGAAAATCGTCTTGCTTGGCAGGCTTATACTTTTTAGCATATCCAGTAATTTCATCGTTCACCTCTGCCATTAACGATAAAATACGCACTGTTCTTTCTACCCTTGCCCCATCGGGATCAATTAAAAGATTCGTAAATAAAGCGAGGTAAGCTGGTACAAGATCCCCCCT
>DMPB01000195.1:21487-24430 GCA_003456175.1 Chitinophagaceae bacterium
TACAAGCAATTTAAGCCGTAATAATAATGTGCCGCTCCGTAATACGGATTAATTAGCAGGCATTGCTCCAACTCTTTTTTAGCCTCAGCAAAACGCTCTCTTTTCTGGTGTACTACTGCCTTGTTATAATAAGCATAATAATAGTAAGGCTGAAACTGCAGAATGGTATCATAGGTTTTTAAAGCTGTTTGCTCATCGCCTAAGTCATCTAACGCGTTGGCAATTAAATTATACCAATCTTCTCTCCGTTCTGGGTAATACAACAACCCTTTACGAGCTGTTGCTAATGCTGCGTTATAGTTACTATCTTGATAATGAGCATAAGCAATATCGTGCAAAGCATTGCTGTAATTGGTATCGCTACGATTAATTTTCGACCATTCCGTAATAGCTTCTTTGTACTTTTTTTGTTCGTACAAGGCCGTAGCCTTTTCAATAAGTTGCTTACTATCTACCAAAGGAGTTTGCGCTGCGGCCCAACTAAAAGTACCCGCAACAGCAATAGCAGTTAAGATGAGTTTCACAATGAGGGTTTTTCGAAGATTTACATTAGTAATTGGGTGTAAAGTATTGAAGCTTTAGAAATGTAGAAAAAATAAACCACAAGATTTTATGTGAATTTTCCCCTAAACAAATCGTTATCAATCTAATTCTGGCTAACAATCCGCATAATTTGACTCACCTTTGCAAAAATTTCATACATGAAGCATTGTTTAACCTTGTTTTTAGCCGCCTTATTAGCGCTAAAAGCATTAGCACAAAGCCCCAAAACCATTGTTGCCGGCCCTATGCTTGGGCATATTGAGTTTAGAAGCGGTATGCTTTGGGTAGAACTCGAAAAAGGTGCTACAGGCAAGGCCACGGCTGTTTCACCTTACGGTAAAAGTTTTACTGCCGATGTAACCAGAACTACAGAGTTTGGCTACACCATAGAAAAACACAGTTTCTATAATCTTGAACCTGGCACTACTTATAAATATACCCTGATGGTGCAAAAAGAAGGTGAAAAAAAGGCATCAGTAGCCGATACAGGTAGCTTCACCACACAAACACTATGGCAATGGCGTACCCAAGCTCCCGATTTTAGTTTTTTAACAGGTAGCTGCTCATTTTTCAACGAACCTGCATACGACCGACCCGGCCGAGGCTACGGTTTCGATAGCAGCATTTTTGAAACCATGGCCAAAGAAAAGGCCGATTTTATGCTTTGGCTTGGCGACAATTGGTACACACGCGAAGTAGATTATTACAGCGAAAGCGGCTTGTTTTATAGAGCACATGCCACAAGAACCTACCCTACGCTACAAAATTTCTGGAAACGTATGAGCCATTATGCCATTTGGGACGATCACGACTATGGCCCTAATGATGCCGATAAAAGCTACGTTCTAAAAGAAAAAAGCCGTGCCATTTTCGAAAATTTTTGGACCAACCCTAGCACAGGATTTAACGGACAAGGAATTTTTTCAAAATTCACTTGGAACGATGTAGATGTATTTTTGTTAGACGACCGTTATTTCCGCAGTAACGATGATATGGCCGATAGCATCAACGGCAGCCCTAATAACACGAAAGAAATGTTTGGTGCAATGCAACTCGACTGGTTAAAAAATGCACTACTTCAAAGTAAGAATAACAACAAAATCAGCTTCAGAATAATCGCTACGGGCAGCCAAGTATTAAATCCGGTGAGCCCCTTCGATTGCTTCAGAAAGTTCAGCAAAGAGTACAACGACTTTTTACAATTTCTAGAGCAACACAAAATTCCGGGTGTAGTGTTTTTCACTGGCGATCGCCATCATAGCGAAGTAATCAAAGTAGATCGTGCTGGAACGTATCCATTATATGATATCACAAGTTCTCCGCTTACATCTGGCTCGCATAAATTCGGCGGCCCCGAAAAAGATAATCCTTATCGTGTAGTAGGTGTTGAAAATATTCAAAACTACAGCCGTATCAGCTTTACAGGTAACGATAAAAACCGTACCATGAAGGTTGAGTTTATTGATAAAAATGGAGTTGTTTTGCAAAGCTGGAGCATTGCAGCAGCAGCATTAAGAACTAAGTAATATGCATTTCGCTTTCGAATACGATAAACCAAGAGTTGTACAAGCCCTTCGCTTTCATTTTTTAAGCCGACCAGAAATTCGGTTAATCATCATCGCTATCAATGTATTTGCGGTAGTGGCAGGTGTGCTATTTTATCTCAAAAAAATTAGGCCTGAGCCTTTTTTCTTAGGCAGTGTATTGTGGATAGCTATTATGATTACGTATTGGTTTGCATTACCACAAATGATTTATCGTAAAAGCAGCACCTTTCAACACAAGTTTATTGTACACATTAACGATAGTGGCTTACAAATAGATGCTGAAATAGGTCACAATAGTTGGCCTTGGGAATCTATCACACACTATGTAGAAAGCCCCAATTTTTATCACATCTATTTCAATCCTACCAACTTTTTTTTAATTCCTAAGTATGCGATGGATACTGAAACACTCAAAAGTTTTGTAGCCATATTGCAGCAACGAGTTCAAAAGAAATAACATTTACGTAAGTATACATTACTTGCAATGCCGCCCTTTGGGCGGCATTTTATTTAAAATTTGGTCCTTACGGTAAAAGAACTATTTTTGTTTAACCATCTGGTTAAAAAATGAAAAAAGCACATCGCGATACAGGAACAGAAGCATTGATTCTACAAAAAGCAAGAGAGGTATTTCTCACCAAAGGGATGGATGGTGCCCGCATGCAAGATATTGCCGACGCTGCCGGCATGAATAAGGCACTACTACACTACTATTTCAAAAACAAAGAAGCCCTATTCGAACGCATATTCAACGAAACAGCCGGAAGGTTTGTACCTGCCATGAAAGAAATACTAGCCAGCGACTTACACTTTACCACCAAAATAGAACAAGTATGTGAAAGCTATATTTCTC
>DMPB01000195.1:24659-25449 GCA_003456175.1 Chitinophagaceae bacterium
AAAGCTATATTTCTATGGCCATTGAAAACCCGTATATCCCTTTGTTTGTAGTGAACGAGATGAATAAACGTCCTACCCAATTTTTAGAAAAACTCTACCGTGGCGGCATGCCAGAAATGCACAAGTTTGCAGCCCAACTCGATGCAGAAGTAGCAGCAGGCAATATTCGAGCAGTGAGTCCGGCACAACTGATTATGAATATTATGAGTATGTGTGTATTTCCGTTTATTGGCAAACCTGTATTTGCATCTATCATGGGCATCGACGACTTACAATATCGCTATATGATGGAACAACGTAAAACCTTCATACCTCAATTTATTTTACAAGCACTTAAACCCTAATTTTTTTATGCAGCGTTTAACTATTTGGTTAAAGTTACTACTACTGCTCTTTCCATTTACCGTAAGGGCACAAACCTGGGATCTGCAACAGTTGTACGACAGTGCCACAGTTCATTATCCATTACTGCAGCAACGCAGTGTTTTAGATAACATTAACACCCTCGTAAATAGCAATCTTAATAAAGCCTACCTGCCACAATTAAACTTGAATGCACAAGCGAGTTATCAATCTGATGTTACAAGACTAAATATCAACCTGCCAATTCCAGGTGGGGCAAGTATTGAACCGCTTAGTAAAGATCAGTACAGAATTACAGCCGATGTTTCGCAATTGATATACGATGGTGGCATCACACGACAACAGCAGCAACTTCAACAACTAGCTACCAATGCTGAACAACAAAAAATTACAGTTGAACTATATAAACTAAAAGAAAGGATTGCAG
>DMPB01000195.1:25718-27637 GCA_003456175.1 Chitinophagaceae bacterium
TTAGCACAAACCAAATTGCTTCAGCAAGATTTGCAAATCGGGATACAACGTGTTGAAGCACAAGTAGCAGAAGGTGTAGCATTAACATCGAATCTTAATGTATTAAAAGCAGAAGTACTTAAGGTAGAACAACGCCGTATAGAACTTCAAAGTAATAAGGATGCACTACTTGCAATACTTGGTGTATTAACACAGCAACAATTTAATCGTAACAGTAAATTCACAATATCTCAAGCAATAGTTTTAACTGATGGTAGTAATCAGAGGCCTGAGTTAGCATTGTTTGAACAGCAACAATTGTTGGCTGCTCAACAATCGGCTATTATCAAAGCAAAAAATTTACCAAAGCTCAGTGCCTTTGTACAAGGTGGTTATGGGCTACCAGGCTTAAATATGCTTCAAAACCAATTTGCCTGGTTTGGAATTACTGGCTTAAGAATGCAATGGCAGTTAAGTAACTTATATACCAAGAAAAAGGAGCTAAGTATTGTAGCACAACAGCAACAATCGGTAACGATTCAAAAAGAAATATTTCTTCAAAACAATGCTATACAACAGGAGCAATATAAAACCGAGCTAGCAAAATATCAATCGCTCCTTAATACCGATAATGACATCATAATACTTCGAAAACAAATTACAGAGGCAGCGAAAGCACAGTTAGAAAATGGTGTTATTACTGCCAACGATTACTTGCGTGAGGTAAATGCACAAGACCAAGCAAGACAATTACAACTTACACATAAAATTCAATTACTACAAGCTCAAATTAATTGGGGTTTGAGTAACGGCAATTTCTAAAAACATTTCACCAACATCATCAAATATATTCACATGAAAAAAATATGGTTATATACCGCTACACTATTATTATTTGCCTGTAAAGGCAGTCAACAACAATTCGATGCACAGGGTACTTTTGAGGCCGATGAAGTTATTGTAAGTGCAGAAATAGCAGGCAGGATTACAGCACTCCATATTACTGAAGGCGACACCCTACAAACTGGCACTATCATTGGAACCATAGATGCTACTAACTTAACACTTCAGAAGGCACAGATAGAAGCAAGTATCGAAGCATTACAAGCAAAAACAGCCGATGTACAACCGCAAGTGCAATATCTATTAGATCAAAAGAAAGTACAACAAACTCAACTGAATAACTTACTATACGAGCAAGAAAGAATTACAAAACTATTAGCTAAAGATGCGGCTACACGTAAGCAACTAGATGATATACTTTATCAAATCAATATTGTACAACAACAAATAAAAGTTACAGAACAGCAAATTGCTGTACAACGCAATAATGTAGCTACACAAAACAGAAGTATTCTTAGTGAAGCTTCACCACTTGCAAAGAGGGCTGCACAAATTGATGATCAAATAACAAGAGCCAACATTACAGCTCCCATTAGCGGCACTGTATTAACGAAGTATGCTACCACAGGCGAAGTTACGAGCACAGGGAAAGGTTTGTTTAAAATGGCCGATGTGTCAAGTCTGTTTTTAAGAGCATATGTTACAAGTGATCAACTTAGTAAGCTTAAGCTTGGACAAACAGTTACTGTGTGGACTGATAAAGGCAAAAATGCTTACCAGCAACACAAAGGCATTATTACGTGGATTTCAGATAAAGCAGAATTCACCCCTAAAACCATTCAAACCAAAGAAGAACGTGCACATTTAGTATATGCTATAAAAATTAAAGTGCCCAATAACGGTTATTTAAAAATTGGCATGTATGCCGATGTAACATTTCAATAACACCACATGCTTGCAGTAACGGTACATAACATTAGCAAACGCTTCGGTAAGAAAGAAAAGGTTGTAACAGCGCTTGATAATATTAGCTTTAATGTAGCACAAGGCAGCTTGTTTGGCATTATTGGTCCTGATGGTGCTGGCAAAACAACCCT
>DMPB01000197.1:0-1272 GCA_003456175.1 Chitinophagaceae bacterium
TGCACGTGGGGTAGTGGGTGATTACTTATGTGGTCTAATGTTGTAGCTAATTCACTGGCATTCATGCCGTGTTTAGTATCTTCTGTGGCAATATGTACTTGCAACAAGCATTGAATGATACGTTGATTTTTAGCGGCTTGCTTATTCACTTCTTGCAATAGTTTCAAGCTATCGATACCGTGTATAATGTGCACAAAAGGAGCAATGTACTTTACCTTGTTGCTTTGCAAGTGCCCTATAAAATGCCATTGGATATCGTTAGGTAGTTGTGCTTGTTTAACTACCAATTCTTGCACGTAATTTTCCCCAAAGTGGCGGTGGCCTTCGTTGTAAAGCGACTGAATATCCGCTGCTGGTTTTAATTTGCTTACTACCACCAAGGTTACTTGTTTTGTTGTTAACTCAGTTTGAAGCGACCTATATTTTTCAACTGCAACTGCCATATTTTTCAAAAATGTAGCCGCAAAAATAGATGGCCTTGCGGTAAAAGCTGATTTTGTTCAACTACCATTTACCGTAAGGTGGTTATTAGATGCTTGTTATGGCATAATTGTGGTGTATTTCTGTTAACTTAGCCACGCAAAAAACAAGTGTTTTGGGCATATCCTTATTACACTAACTACTTAAAATCAGAATCATGGGTAAGTACAGAGCCGGTGTGTTACACGGCGAAGAATTAAAAGCTTTGTTACAAGATGCTAAAGCGAACGAATTTGCATTACCAGCTGTAAATACTATTGGTACCAACAGTATTAATGCAACGCTTGAAACAGCAGCAAAATTAAATAGTCCGGTAATTATACAGTTTTCGAATGGTGGTGCTCAGTTTATTGCTGGTAAGGGTATGCCAAACGATGCGTTGCAAGCCAATATTTATGGTGCTATTTCTGGTGCTTTGCATATTCATAATGTTGCTAAATACTATGGTGTTCCAGTGGTGCTTCATACCGATCATGCTGCTAAAAAATGGTTACCTTGGATTAGCGGATTAATAGATGCTGGTGAACAATATTTTAAAGAAAAAGGACAACCATTGTTCAGTTCGCACATGCTTGATTTAAGCGAAGAGCCTATTGAAGAAAATATTCATACTTCTGTTGAGTTTTTCAAGCGTATGCAGCCCTTGGGTATGGGTATTGAAATTGAGTTAGGTGTAACTGGCGGCGAAGAAGATGGCGTTGATAACAGTGATGTAGAGAATGATAAACTATACACGCAACCACAACACGTTGCCTATGCTTATGAAGAATTAGGTAAGGTTGGTGATTTATT
>DMPB01000197.1:1557-5868 GCA_003456175.1 Chitinophagaceae bacterium
GGTAATGTACACGGTGTGTACAGCCCGGGTAATGTACAGTTACGTCCTGAAATTTTGAAAAACAGTCAGGTATATATTCAAGAGAAGTTTGGTACTGGTGAAAAGCCTGTGTACTTTGTATTCCATGGTGGCAGTGGTAGTCCACAACATCAAATACGTGAAGCCATAAGCTATGGTGCCATCAAAATGAATATTGATACCGACTTGCAGTGGGCTTTTTGGGAAGGTGTACTAGATAACTACAAAGCGAAAGAAGCTTATTTGCAAGCACAATTAGGTAATCCTGAAGGTGCCGATAAGCCTAACAAAAAATATTACGATCCGAGAGTGTGGTTGCGTAAAGGTGAAGAAACATTTATCAAGCGTTTAACTGTAGCATTCGAAGATTTGAATTGCGTTAATCGCAATGCATAATTCATTTACTGTAAAGTAAAAACCCCTCACTTTTGAGGGGTTTCTTGCTTTAGAAAGCCATTATTATTGTATATCTTAAACAATTGCTGTGTCATTTTCTGCTACCGATATTAACCTGAAAGCCTTACGTAGTAGGGCGTATAACTTACGATGGGCAACACTTCCAGAAGATGTTATTCCGCTTACCGCAGCCGACCCCGATTTTAGTAGTGCTCCAGAAATTGCTCATGCAATTAAGCAATATGCAGATGAACGTGTGTTTAGTTATGGACCTGCAGAAGGCTTGCCTGAGTTTCGCAAAACCATTGCGGCTACATTGCAGCAACGTAAGCAAATTCATACACATGACGATTTAGTACTACCTGTGGATAGTGCTGCGCAGGGTATGTTTATCATTGCAAAGTATTGCTTACAGCCCGGTGAAGAAGCCATTGTTTTTGATCCCGTAGATTTTTTGTTCAAAGCCGCTGTAGATAATGCAGGCGGTGTAGCCAAACTACTACCCATTGATGTTACTACAGGTGTTTTTGATATACACCTACTTGAAACAATGATTACACCTAGCACCAAAATGTTATGCTTGTGTAACCCATTGAACCCAATTGGTAAAGTGTTTTCGCGTGATGAGTTATTGGCCATAGGTAACCTTGCGGTAAAATATAACCTGTGGATTATGAACGACGAAATTTGGAGTGATATCATTTTTCCAGAGGCATCGTTTGTAAGTGTGGCTTCTCTCAATGCTGCAATTGCAGCAAGAACGATAACGGTGTACGGGTTTAGCAAGAGCTTTGGTATGGCAGGCTTAAGGGTTGGGTTTATAGTAAGTCCGAATGCCAATGTACACGAGGGTTTATTGCAGGTATCGCAAATGCGAACTACGGCTTATGGTGTAAGCACCTTATCGCAAGTGGCAGGGCAAGCTGCTTTTGAACATGCGTGGTATTGGGTAGATGCTTTTTTAGAACACCTTACTGCTATGCGTAATTACTCCGTTGAGCGGTTGAATGCCATGCCGGGAATTACATGTCATTTACCGCAAGGTTGTTACTTGGTGTTTCCTAATATTACAGGTACTGGTATGACAAGCACCGAATTTGCAAGCTTCTGTATGGAAAAAGCTAAAGTGGCGGTTGTACCCGGGGCTGCACGTTGGTTTGGCCCTGGTGCCGAAGGGCATATTAGAATTTGTATTAGCACCAGTAAAGCAGTGTTAGAAGAAGGATTGAATAGAATTGAACAAGCGTTACAAAAGCGTTTATAAGTATTGTTATTAATTATAATGTTATGCGTATTTGTCTTTTCCCTGGTACTTTCGATCCTATTACATTGGGCCATATTGATATCATTGAAAGAGCCTTGCCATTATTCGATAAAATAATTGTTGGTATTGGCGCTAATGCTGCCAAAACTCCTATGTTTAGTGCAGAACAACGGGCTGTTTGGGTTCAACAAATTTTTGCAAATGAACCTAAAGTTGAAGCTGCGACTTACGATGGCCTTACGGTAAATTATTGCCAAAGTATTGGTGCTCGTTTTATACTACGTGGTATTCGGTTTGTAAGCGATTTTGAGTACGAAAAAATGATTGCCGATGCGAACAGAACATTAGATCGGCATATTGAAACAGTGTTTTTAACAGGCGAACCTAAGTATACATCGGTAGCAAGTACCATTGTTCGAGATATTATTAAAAATGGGGGAGATGCTTCTCCCTTTTTACCACAAGCAGTAATAGATAGCTTACAACGATAATAAAAAAAAATGGATACAATTTGGTTTAAGAAAGATTTGAATGTATCAGATTTCGAACATTGGGGCAAAAACACACTAGGCGAGCATTTAGGAATGCGTTTTGTTGCTGTTGGTACTAATTTTTTGCAAGCATCAATGCCGGTAGATCATAGAACACATCAACCATATGGATTATTACATGGTGGTGCAAGTGTGGCATTAGCCGAAACAGTTGGTAGCGTTGCTAGTGCATTGGTAGTGAATCACGACAAATACTATTGTGTAGGCATGGAAATTAACGCCAACCATTTGCGTAGCGTTAAAAGTGGTATTGTTGTAGCCACCGCAACACCGCTACACCTTGGCAGAACTTCTCATGTTTGGGATATTAAAATTACGGATGAACGCAACAGGCTTGTATGCGTAAGCCGACTCACAGTTGCTGTTGTAAAGCGTGATGTTGCAGCCACCTCGTAACTACCTCAACGATGTTTGGATACGTATTGGCTAGCTTATCAGCTATTTGCGATAGTGGAACCCAAGCAACTGCTGTAATATCTTCTTCAGTTTGAGGTAATAGAGTAGGTTCGCCTATTGTAGTCATTCCATACCAATGCGTAGCTTTACGAACATTTTGCTGCTGCCAAGTATCGAAATAATCGTGATAGGTAATGTGGTGAAACTGGGTGAGTGTTAGCGGTGCAACACCTGTTTCTTCCGTTACTTCTCTGATGGCACATGTAGGGATATCTTCATTCGGATCTAGTTTACCTTTCGGTAAATCCCACTTTTCTCTTCTAAAAATCATGAGCAGTTCTTGGTTACTGTTGGTTACCAAGCCACCCGCTGCAATAATGATGGGTAATGGTTGCGACATATACAAGCTTAAAAAACAAAGCTAACTATTTGATAGTTAGCTTTGCCGAACAACTGTAAGTAACACCTCCGAGCACTGCTTTTGCTTTGATTATAAAACATCTTTTCTAGTCATCAACATCGTTCTTTTACCAGCAGTAATTTCTTGTTTCCATAAAGTTCTATCTTGTTGATCAATGTAGTAAATGCTAGTGCTGGCAGCATTACCATTAAGTTCATCAGTAACAGTAACAGCCCATACTGTTCGCTTACCTAGTTGTTTGTGTTCAATAGTGCTTGTAGTTACATTCGTAATGTACGCATGTACCACACCCATCGCACCATTAGGGTTGTAATCAAAAATGGGAATTGCAGCGGTATAATTTTCTTTGAATGATAAAAAGCGTAGTAGGTAAGGGTACAGGTTGCTATCAAAGAAGCTTACTTCCGATGCTTCATTAACCATGTTATACTGACTTTTCATTTTATCGTGATAATAACCTGTTACATTATCGTTGAAATGCAACGCCATATCTCTTTGTTGATTGTAAGAAGCATGATACACAGGTGCCAGTGTATTTGCATTTGCAATAGAAGTATCTACCCACTTGCCCGGCATTTGTTTTAGTGCTACACTTGTTACCAAATACAACTGGTTTTTTTGAATACTCACATTGGTAGTTACAGTGCCAAGTATGGTTTTATTACCATTATTCAGCATGTACCACTCCATTTCATACGATTCTGGCTTCATCCATTTTCGTTCTGTTGCGCTTCTCGAGGGCGTTATTTGTAGTGGTTGCGAAAAGCAAGTAATACTACTTACAATAAAAAGGGTTGTTAGCATGTGTTTCATAGCTTGTTTTTGCTGTGAAACTAGTGTTGTAATAATGGCTGCTACTACCGTTGGTGTAATGCAGTAATGGTTTTACAAGAGCGGCGATTGTATACTATGATTGGAGGCATTTGTTAAGAAAACCTTACGGTAAATGATTAATAAGCAGTATAAATTGATGTGGGTAATACATGTAAATGATCTTGTTATCATTTACCGTAAGGAGAAAGGTGGCTTGATATAGTTTTTGAAATGCCAATCTTGCACATCGATAGATAAAATCTATATTTCTATAAAAACAATCAATTCTATTTATCTGTTATAAGCTGTAATGTTGCGCTGCAAGCAGCTTCTTAGGATAACTTTGAAGTGCTAGCAATCGATATTTTCATCACATTTTTACATTATAAATTGTATACAATGGCAGAAAACACACACAGACAGACACACTAGAAACTTGAATCAATACCAAA
>DMPB01000002.1 GCA_003456175.1 Chitinophagaceae bacterium
GATCTTGGTGATCAAAGCTTTAAAAAAACAGATCTTGGTAAAGACCTTGCCGATGAAATGGCAGATGTATTGTGGGTGCTCATTTGTTTGGCCAATCAAACAGGCGTTAACCTTACCGAAGCTTTCGAAAAAAACTTAGCGAAGAAAACACAACGCGATAGCGAACGACATCAACAAAACACAAAGCTGCATTAAAAACAAAGCCAGATAAAATATCTGGCTTTGCAATTTATAGTTTAACGCGTTTCAGTGGCTTGGGTGGTAGTAATTGTATAATAATGTTTTGCGCTGCACCGCTATCATTTAGTGCCTTGCCCTTAATAGCAATGATAGATGAAACTGGCACTGTAGCAGGCTCAATGTTATCATCTGAAGCAGTAGTTACAGCTTGCCTAAATGCACCTTGTGCTGCTATTTGTTGCAATGAATCTAGTTTGTACGCCAAGCTTGCTTTCCAGATAGCAATATCATCTTTTGATAATTGTTCTTCTTGTTCGAGCATGGCTACTTGCTGTATTTCAGCAGCAAGCTGTGCGTATGCTTGATTGAGTTGACTTTGCTGTGTTGTTGCTGTACTTTTTACCTGATGTAGGTTGTTACTATTACCTTGCGGTAAATAATCATTCGCCTCGTTTTTCAACGCTACTTGATGTATTGACGTAGCAGACGATGCAGGTGTATTGCCTTGTTGCGTATCACTTTTACCCGAAAGGGCATTTTGTTGAAGCAACTGCGAAGCAGGCAGCTCATTGGTTGATTCCATCCAACGGCTAGCTACTACATCTGCTAAAGCTTGCTTGCTTGCTACAATGTTATTCACTGCAACTGTGTGCTGCAACAGAAAGCTACTGGATAGTAACAACATGAACATACCGGCCATGCAAGCTTTATACTGCTTTGGCCATTGATCTTTACCCAACAGTATTTTTTTAACCCGTTCTAACAATTGTGGTTTAGTTTCTGCAAAACCCATTGCCAAATGCTGCTTTTGAGCGTTTTTGCCCAACTGCAATAAAGCTTCTACATACACAAGCTTTTGGTATTGAAACTGCATAACCCATTCGTCGCAACGTTGTTCACGCTGTAAGTCGGTATACTGTTGTAAGGCCTTAAAAAATGGATTCGCATACATTAATGTGCCTATCAATTGCAATAAGGCGTTGATCCAAAAATCGTGTTTTTTAATGTGCACCAACTCGTGCAGCAAAATAGCTTCTACCTGTGCTGTAGATAGTTGGTTGATGCTTGCTAAAGGCAACACAATGATTTGCTTGAAAAAGCCAACGGTAACGGGAGATGTAACAGCATTGCTTAACCACACTTGTACAGGCTTTTTAATGCCTAAACGCGTCGTGATAGTTTGCACGAAAAGTCGGTATTGCACTGGCAATTTTTGCTTATCAGATACACGATATAGTTGCTGTACCTGTTGCCAAGCTAACAACCACTTAGCAAATGCCAATAACCACCCAGCTGTATAGATATAGGTGGCATAAGGTAAAATAGCAACTAACCAGTCGCTTGTTGCCCAAGCTGAGAACGTTGGTGTATCGCCAGCGAAATGAAATGCTGTAACAACTATAGTTACAACAAACACGGTTATTTGCCCAAGCACGGCAGCAGTATACTTTGCCTTACTTGTATTCAAAGCATAATGTAGCAAGCCCAATAATAACCACACTATAGCAGCTATTAAAAGACTATATACGAAACCAATAGGTATCCAATGAAGCATGTAGTTAAGGTTTAGGTGCGACTACAATTAGGAGTTGGATTGTTTCATTTGTTGAATCAACTGCTCAATAGCTTGCAATTCGTCGTTTGACGGCTTTTGGCTACCTAATGCCTGCATTACTAGCTGTGTTGCATTACCTTCAAAAAGTGTGTTCATCATTTTATGAAGTAATTGCTGCTGTGTAGCTTCACGGCTTATATTCGGACGATACACATGGGTTTTACTGCTATCATCTCTACTTACCAAACCCTTATCATGCATAATTTGCATGAGCTTGAGTGTTGTGGTGTAGCCACTTTCTTTATGCGTGCTAAGTACTTCATGCACTTCACGTACTGTGGCATTATTTTTTTGCCATAACACCTGCAGTATCTCTAATTCGCTTTCTGTTGGCTTGATGGGAGTACTCATAATACGATTTATTTCGTAAACGAATATACGAGAGAATTCGTTTTTACGTAAGTGAATTTTATAAACGGTTTGTTAAGATGAGGAATTTCTCATTTCAGCAGTGGTTTTAGTACTACCATCGTGGCTCCATCCTGGCGGTTGTATGATGTAGTTCAACCAATTTTTGGCACTATTTGTTTTTTTGATATCGTTCGCCATTCTAATCCACTCGTGAAAAGCTACTTTAACGGGGTTATACGTAGCAACATTTTTAGTTAAGCCGTAAGTTGGCCTTTTATATTCTTGCGTAAATGTTCCAAACAACCTATCCCAGATAATTAAGGTGCCACCATGATTTCGATCGAGATATTCTATATCACTACCATGATGTACACGGTGATGCGATGGTGTGTTAAATACTAATTCAAACCATTTTGGAAAACGATTAACAGTTTCAGTATGTATCCAAAACTGATATAGCAAACTAATACTTTGCATCAACATCACCATTGCTGGATGGAAACCAACGAGTGGCATCCACGTCCAGAATATAAAAGATCCTGTAATGTTGCCAGTCCATGTTTGCCGTAAGGCAGCGGCTAAATTATAATACTCAGAAGAATGATGTACCGCATGTGAAGCCCAAAACCAACGTACGCTATGGCTAACCCTATGAAACCAGTAGTAACTAAAATCGTCGGCAAAGAAACATAGGATCCAAGCCCACCAGAGCGTATAATCGATCGTAAATAGTCGATGCTCATAAAGCCAAGTAAAAACAAGTAATATCAATGCTTTTGCAAAAAATCCAGTAACTAAATTACCTAACCCTAAAGCAATGCTTGTGGCGGCATCTTTAACCTGATAAAGCTCTTTTTGTATTTTGATAGCGTACAACACCTCAACAACAATCAATAGTACAAAAGCAGGTACAGCGTGTAGTAACAAGTTAGGGAATTGTGGCATACTTAGTGCAATTCGTTGTCGTTAAAGTTAGCAATTTGCATTTACCGTAAGGCTGTTATGTACACAAAAAAAGAGCCTCAAAGGAGACTCTTTTTTTAGATATGCGAAACAACGCAATTAATTGTTCATGAATATTTCAGGATTTTTAATTGCTTCTAAGCCTACGAAAGCAATTATAGCGATTACAATTATTAAATAAATAACTGAAAGTACCAATCCGATGATGCTACATATACGACCTGTTTTTACATTCCGATATGAACTTTCGGTGTAAAGCTCAGGACTTGCTTGATACAGCTTCAAATCTTTATTGGCAAGAATTAAGCCAATTATCCCTAGTATAGTACCAACAATACCGTAGCAAAAACAACCAAGGATAGATAAAATGCCTAATACAAGAGATGCTGTTCCATTGGGTAGTGCCCTTTGATCTTGATGAATTACATTTTGTTGTTCCATGTTAAACAATTAGGTTTTGGTGTAATTTAATGATATAATTTACAATAATAATAATTCCAGAAGTAAGTTGTAACCCAACAATGATTTTAGCTTTGATTGCAGTTGGTTGTAATAAATAACTAACTAGAACAATTCCTAAACCTATCAACGGCAACAACGCAGGATACAAAGTTAAACTGTCTAATATCCTACCCTCAGTTAAAGCAATAAAACTTCGCTGCATACCACAACCCGGACAAATAATACCCAACCATTTAACGGAAGGGCATGTTAACATATGCTCTGCCAGCCAGTCGCTTATTGCATGCAAAAAAATCATTGCTTATCACTAATATGCTTTCGCAAATAAAACACGTTGTATACTAGGGTTACCCGTTAAAATACAAGTTCCTGTTTCTTGCTTATTATCGAGTGGAATACAACGAATGGTTGCTTTTGTTAACTCCTTAATTTTAGCCTCCGTAGCTGCGGTACCATCCCAATGCGCTGCAATGAAACCTGTTTTTGTTTCTAGCGTTGCTACAAAATCATCCCAAGTATCTACCGGTGTAATATGTGCATCTCTATATGCCTTTGCACGATTGAATAGGTTTTGTTGAATCGTTTCTAACAGCGATTCTATGCTATCGGCAAGCGTTTCTAATGGCATACTTTGCTTTTCTTTAGTATCTCTACGGGCTACTTCGGCTACACCATTTTCAAGATCTCTTGCACCTAATGCAACACGTACTGGTACACCTTTCATTTCATACTCAGCAAATTTCCAACCCGGACGCTGATTATCACTATCATCGTACTTAACACTAATGCCTTTTGCTTTTAGTGCAGTTACAATAGTAGCTACACGTGCATCTATGGCTGCTTTTTGTTCTTCGCCTTTATAAATTGGTACAATAACCACTTGCAATGGAGCAATACGTGGCGGAAGTACCAAACCATCATCATCGCTATGCGTCATTACTAAGCCACCAATAAGGCGTGTGCTAACACCCCAACTCGTTGCCCAAACATAATCGAGCTTATTATCTTTATCCGCAAATTTTACGTCAAAAGCTTTGGCAAAATTCTGACCTAAGAAATGGCTTGTACCCGCTTGTAAAGCTTTTCCATCTTGCATGAGTGCTTCAATACAATACGTATCTTCTGCACCAGCAAAGCGTTCACTTTCTGTTTTTACACCTTTAATAACGGGCATTGCCATATACTCTTCCGCAAATTGAGCATATACCTCTAACATTTGTTTCGTTTCAATGATAGCTTCTTCTTTAGAAGCATGTGCCGTATGCCCTTCCTGCCATAAAAATTCTGCCGTACGTAAGAACAAACGTGTACGCATTTCCCAACGTACTACGTTCGCCCATTGATTCACTAAAATGGGTAAATCTCTGTAGCTCTGAATCCAACCTTTATAAGTGTTCCAAATAATTGCCTCACTTGTAGGACGAACCACTAGTTCTTCCTCTAACTTAGCTTCAGGATCTACAATCAGCTTACCCTTATTATTAGGATCGTTTTTTAACCTGTAATGCGTTACCACCGCACATTCTTTCGCAAAGCCTTCTGCGTTTTTTTCCTCTGCTTCAAATAAGCTTTTCGGAACAAACAAAGGAAAGTAAGCATTCACGTGACCTGTGTCTTTAAACATTTTATCGAGCACATCACGCATTTTTTCCCAAAGGCCAAAACCATAAGGCTTAATTACCATACAACCACGTACCGCACTATAATCTGCAAGGCCACCTTTTAATACCAAGTCGTTATACCACTGGCTATAATCATCATTTCTGCTGGTTATTACTTTACTCATACATGAACGTAAGCGAGCGTATTAACAAGTGTTAGTTTTTTTACAATCTTGTTAACACAATCTTTTTCCGATTAACAATTTTTTTCAATTATTTACTGCAACTTTAACCTTGCGGTAAATGCTTCGCAAATGTAAGCGGCTTTATTGCTTTTTTAACTGAAAAACCTAACGTTATGAAACCATTGTTACACATTGTACTTGCTGGCACGTTAGTATTAACGCTTGCCAGTTGTTCAACCGCTTACAAAAGCACACAAACACCCGACGATTTGTATTACAGTCCGGCTAGCGAAGGTGCCGCTTACACTGAAACTAGTAATAACAATCGTAACTCCTATGTGGGTAACAACGACGAAAACAGGTACTTACGCATGAAAGTGCGTAGCCGTGCTCGTTGGTCGTGCATTGATGATTTCGATTATTGGTACGATAGCCGTTTCGATTTTAGTGCGGCGGCTACCAACCGCTTCGATATCTGGACACGCCAAGGTTGGTGTGGCTGTAACAATTGGTACATTAACCCTTATGTATACTATAATGGCTGGGGCTTTAATAATCCATTTATTACGGTTGCTACCTTCAGAAACCCTCGTTTAGGTACTACTACAGCAAGCAATATTAGAGCATTCACCAACCAAACATTTAATAACACCAACTACAACTTTAAAACGCAGCCTGCTGGCTTCGGCACATTAGTTCGCCGTGTAGTTACACCATCAAATAGCTACGGACAGTCTAGCAGCTTCGACCGACCAGTTCGTTCATTCAGTTCTGGCACTACTACAAGTAGCAGTGCAGGTGGTCGCAGCGGTGGCTTCAGCAGCAGTGGTAGCAGTGCTGGTAGTGCCAGAGGAGGCCGTAACTAAGCAGTTCCTCATTTGCCGTAAGGCATTACTCTTTTTTCATAGCCTATTTTAACATAACCATCGTATGAAACAATGGTATTTGGCCTTGGCTTGTGCCTTGGCAATACAATCGAAAGCACAAACTCCGCAAGATGCCCTACGTAGTAGTTGGTACATACCTACTACAGGGGCACGTAGCATGGCTGCTGGTGGCGTTATGGGTTCGCTGGGCGGCGATATTAGCGCTGCTTATGTAAATCCTGCCGGTATTGGCATGTATAAGAACACTGAATTTGTGTTTTCGGGTGGTTGGCAGTTTAACCAAAATAAACTGCAGTACCGCGGCAGCGATACGAGTAATACTAGAAATGCCTTTTTGTATGGCCCTATTGGCTTTGTAAGTGGTGCACCCTCACATAGTAAGTATTCTAAAACTACTAGTAGTGCCTTTGCCCTTTCGGTAAATCAATTGGCAAGTTTCAACAATCGAGTGCAGTATCGTGGATTTAATACAACAAGTTCTTTTAGCGAGCAATACTTAGAAGAGCTTATCAGTGACCGTGCCGATACTATAGCAGCTTTGAGCAATTATATTTTCGGTAGCTCTCTTGCGTATAGAACTTATTTGGTAGATAAAGATGTAGATGCAGCGGGTAACTTACTTGGCTATCAAAGTCTGATTCCTATTAGTACAGGCGTGCAACAAGAGTACGATGCTATTGAACGTGGCGGCATTCATGAAATTAACCTTACATATGGTGCTAACTACGATGATAGACTGTATTTGGGTGGCGGTATTGGTATTCCCATTGTAAGCTATCAACGTAATTTAACTTACAGCGAACGCGATATTAGTGGTAACGGCAACAATGATTTTAATTATTTCACCTTTAATGAACGCTTTAAAAGCAGTGGTGTAGGTGTAAATGCTCGCTTAGGCATGATGTATAAAGCGTCTCAACTCGTTAGAGTAGGTTTTGCCATGCATACGCCATCGCTATTAGGATTTAGAGATGAGATTAGAGCTAGTATGACTACTGATACCGAAGCATATGCCGGTGTAAAATCTGAAACTAGCGATGCGTTAAATAGTGGTAACGCTGGTGTTAGAGAGTACAACCAAACAACACCGTGGCGTTTTATAGGCAGTGCTAGTTTTGTACTGCGAGATATTAACGATACTAAAAAACAGCGTGGCTTTATAAGTGCCGACATAGAATATGTAACGCATGGCTCAACTCGCTTTACAGCAGCTACCGGCGCCGATGAAGTTACTCGCAATTATTACCGCGTAGTTAATAATGCTGTAAAAGAACTTTACAAAGCCAACTTCAATATTAAAGTTGGTGCAGAACTGAAGTTTGATCCTATCATGGTGCGTGCTGGCTTTGCTCACTTTGGTAGTCCTTATCGTAATAAGGAGTTAAATGCTAGTCGCACACAGTTAAGTGGAGGCTTAGGTATTAGAACCAAAGGCATTTTTATCGACCTCACCTATGCTCATTTCATCAATAGAGATGTTAGCTTCCCGTACTTACTTAATGATAAGCCTAACACATTTGCCGAATGGCGTAACAATCGTGGCATTGCCATGCTAACGGTTGGGGTAAAATTGTAGTTACATTTACGTAAGTAATGGTGTTTATAAACAGAGCGGTCGCCAATGGCGACCGCTCTGTTCTTTTTTAACAATAATTACCTTACGGTAAATGTGTAAGTATGCACTACTCTTCTACACTAGCTGTTGTAGTAGCAGATTTAATAGTAAAGAAAATTTTACTATTTTCTTTGTCTAAATCGGCGACAAGTATATCGCCTTGCTTGATGTTCATATTTAAAATTTCTTCTGCTAAAGGATCTTCTAAATACTTCTGTATAGCTCGGTGTAACGGCCTTGCACCAAACTGAACATCGTACCCTTTATCGGCAATAAAATCTTTAGCTTCAGATGTAATCTCTAAATGGTATCCAAGGTTTTGCAAGCGCTTGTACACATTCTTCATAATAATATCAATGATGCTGAAGATATTTTCTTTGCTGAGTGCATTGAAAATAATAACATCGTCGATGCGGTTCAAGAACTCTGGAGAGAAGGTGCGTTTCAAAGCTTTTTCAATCACAGCTTTGTTATTCTCTTCTTGATTTTGAATGCGTGCTGCTGTTGCAAAACCTACACCATCACCAAACTCTTTCAATTGACGAACGCCAATGTTAGAAGTCATGATAATGAGCGTATTCTTGAAATCAATTTTACGCCCCAAACCATCGGTAAGCTGGCCATCGTCTAACACTTGCAATAAAATGTTGTAGATATCGGGGTGTGCCTTTTCAATTTCATCTAAAAGTATTACGCTGTAAGGCTTACGACGTACTTTTTCAGTAAGCTGCCCACCCTCTTCGTAACCAACATAACCCGGAGGTGCACCAATAAGTCGGCTCACCGTGAATTTTTCCATGTACTCACTCATGTCGATACGAATCAAGGCATCTTCACTATCAAACATATGACGCGCCAGGCTGCGAGCTAACTCAGTTTTACCAACACCAGTAGGACCTAAGAAAATGAAGGTACCTATTGGCTTTTTAGGATCTTTCAAACCAACCCTATTACGTTGAATGGCTTTTACAACCTTAGAAATAGCTTCATCTTGACCAATTACCATGCCTTTCATATCGTCAGACATTTTGCGAAGCTTTTCTGTTTCTGCTTCTACCATTCGCTTCACCGGAATGCCTGTCATCATACTAATCACCTCGGCAATATCTTCTTCACCAATAGGAAAGCGTTTGTGCTTACTTTCTTCTTCCCAAGTACGCTTGGCAGTTTCTAACTCTTCGCCTAAACGTTTTTCTTTATCGCGTAGTGCCGCAGCTTCTTCAAACCGTTGACTTTTAACCACACGGTTTTTTTCTTGCTTAATATCTTCAATTTGCTTTTCAAGCTCAAGTATATTCTCAGGAACGTTGATGTTTTTAAGATGCACACGAGCACCTACTTCATCTAAAACGTCGATAGCTTTATCTGGCAAAAGCCTATCCGTCATGTAGCGGTCACTTAGTTTTACGCAAGCTTCGATTGCTGCTTCGTCGTAAGCAACGTTGTGATAATCTTCGTACTTACTTTTGATATTTGTAAGTATTTGAATGGTTTCTTCTACACTTGGTGGTTCTACCATTACCTTTTGAAAACGACGATCTAATGCACCATCTTTTTCAATATGCATGCGGTATTCATCGAGTGTACTAGCACCAATACATTGCAATTCACCACGAGCCAAAGCTGGTTTAAAAATGTTGCTAGCATCTAATGAGCCACTAGCACCACCTGCACCAACAATGGTATGTATTTCATCGATAAAGAGAATCACATCACGGTTTTTCTCCAACTCGTTCATGATTGCTTTCATGCGTTCTTCGAACTGACCACGATATTTGGTACCCGCTACTAAAGCCGCTAAATCGAGGCTAATAACACGCTTGTCAAATAAAACACGACTTACCTTACGCTGTACAATGCGTAACGCCAATCCTTCTACTATGGCTGTTTTACCAACGCCAGGTTCACCAATTAAAATGGGATTGTTTTTCTTACGGCGTGAAAGAATTTGAGAAACACGTTCAATTTCTGCTTCTCTTCCAACAATAGGATCTAAG
>DMPB01000039.1:0-410 GCA_003456175.1 Chitinophagaceae bacterium
AATGATCTACAAAATACCCAAAACGTACTTTAGGATCTAAAGTTGTATAATCTGTGTTGCCAGTATGAATCTCGTAATAAATAACAGCAGCACCAATAATACCCATTACTTTTTGTGCATCGTTACCACCATGGCCAATACTAAATGCAGCACTAGATACCAACTGCAATCGTTTAAACCAACCATCGGCCTTGTAAGGATTGCTTCGCTTGCACAAATGCACAATAATGATGGTGATGATAAATGCTATAATCATACCAATGAGTGGTGCAAAAAAGATGAACAGAAAAGTAGGTACTACCTTCGCATAGTTAATAACATCAACACCGCCTTTTGATAAGCCGCCAGCGTGGGCTAGTGCGGCACCAATAAAGCCACCCATTAATGTGTGCGATGAACTGCTAGGTATA
>DMPB01000039.1:652-21421 GCA_003456175.1 Chitinophagaceae bacterium
ACTGCTAGGTATACCGAACCACCATGTAATTAGGTTCCATGTAATAGCTGCAATTAAGCCAGCCATCAGCACATGCAAGTTGATGATTTCGTTTTCAGGCGAGCCGGGGTTAACCCACTTGCTCACCGTTTCGCCAATACCAAAATGACCAATGATATACTTAGAAATGAAAAAGGCTAAAAAATTGAAAAATGCAGCCCAAAGTACAGCCTGAAACGGTGTAAGTACTTTAGTACTTACGATGGTAGCAATAGAATTTGCAGCATCGTGGAAGCCATTGATGTAATCAAAAATCAAGGCTAAAATAATAATAACAACAAGTAGGGTAAACATAAATGTGTTTTTGTAACAGAATAATGTTCATCGTATGCACTAAGCATACTTAACAATGATGCTTTCAATTACATTACCTGCATCTTCACATTTATCGGTAGCTGTTTCTAGTACTTGATAAATTTCACGTTTAATAATGAGCTCTTTCGCAGAATTATCTTCTGCAAATAGGCGTTCAATACTCATATCAAATACATCGTCGGCTTGGTTCTCAATACTATTTACTTTAACCAGCGCTTCTGTCATTTGGCGGAGGTTCTTCATATCACGAAGGCCATTCACAGCAATCTTAATTTGAACAACACTTTGTTCAACTAGATCGGCCATTTTTTGAATACCTAAATCATTAGGGTTAACGCGATAGAAATTAATTTTTTTGGCCGAGGCAAAAATATAATCAGCAATATCGTCTAACGCACTGGCAAGGTAGTGAATGTCTTCTCTATCGAAAGGCGTTATAAAGTTGCGACCTAGTTCTGTAAAAATGCGGTGGGTATGGTCGTCGTTCTTGTGTTCTAAATCTTCTAGTTGTTTCGTAATGCTAGCACGCTTATCGGCATCTGGCTCATGTACTAACTGGCGTAATAGCTTACCCATTTGATCTACCGTAGCTGCTACATCTTCAAATAACTCGTAAAAAATTACATTCTTCGGCATAAATAACTTGCCAATTGAGTTCAAACCCATGCGTAAAAATTTGGGCAAAGTTACCGAAGGGATAGGTTGACTACCCACCGTAAGCTGAATTAATAATTACTTAACATAGGGTGTGCAGCGGCAGCTTGTTCAATTGTTAACACGCTGGTAATGTAGCAGTAACATTACCGTAACATATGGCCGATACGTTTGCACTCGAAAACCAAAAAGCCATGCGTTCAGCAGCTCTCCCCAAATTTGTGCTCTCACTGCTTACTTTTTTAATCACTACCATTAGCGCAATTGCACAAACCAATTACGGAAAAATTTCTGGTCGTATTGTTGATCCTAATAACAAACCTATATCAGGTGCTACTGTAATTATTGCAGGTAACAAGGGTATTGCAACAGGCGTTGATGGTCGCTTCACACTAAGTGTACCTTACGGTAAATACGAAATTACCATTACAGCAGTTGGCTTTGTAAGCAAAACGGTTAGCGATGTAGAAGTGAAAGCTGGTGCTGTTGAAGAGTTAGATATTGTGTTAGATGTAAAGGCTAATAAATTAGATGACGTAACTGTTAAAACAAGTGCACGTCGCGAAACTACCAATGCACTTATTGCGTATCAAAAAAATACTAACACTGTTGCAGCAGTTGTAAGTGCCGAAGCTATTCGCCGTAGTCCAGATCGTAACACTGGCGAAGTTTTAAAACGTACACCAGGTGCCTCTATTCAAGAAGGTAGATTCTTAATTGTTCGTGGCTTAGCCGACCGATATAATCAAGCTATGCTAAATGGGGTATTATTAGGTAGTACCGAACCCGATAGAAAGGCGTTCAGTTTCGACTTAATTCCTGCGAATATGATTGAAAATATCATCATTAATAAAGCATTTGTTCCAGAACTCCCAGGCGAATGGGCAGGTGGTTTAGTACAAGTGAATACAAGAGATATTCCGGCTAAGAATTTCTTTAATATACAAATTGGTGCAGGTGTTAATACACAAGCACATTTCAGAGATTTTTATCGCTACAAGGGTGGTAAAACAGATTGGCTAGGTATTGATGATGGTACCAGAACATTACCAAGTTCTTACACTACCAAAAACCGGTTCGATATTTTGTCGCCAGCCGATAAAGTAGCCATTGGTAAAGAAATGCCTAACATTTGGAGCACTTATATTGCGAATGCACCAGTAAATGGACAATTACAACTTAGTGGCGGTTTTAATGCTAAGATGAAAGGTAGTCAACAATTCGGTGGTGTATTCGGCTTTACCTATCAAAGAAATACCCGCCATACGAATATTGAAAACAACGGATTTAACTTCCAAGGTGGTGGCATTTTTAACCCCGATTATACTTTAGTGGATGTACGTTATGCAGAAGATGTACAATGGGGTGCTTTAGGTTCATTAACTTATCAACTGAACAATAACCACAAAGTATCAGCGAAAACTATCCTTAATATTAATAGCACCGACTTTGTAAGTGCTCGTACTGGTAATGAGAACTTTACGTCAAATCTTGATAGAGTACGCGGTTCTGAATTAGGCTTCCGTCAAAATACTTTTTGGAATACGCAAATAGTAGGTGACCATAACATTTACGTAAGTAATAAGCAATTCAAATTACGTTGGTATGGTTCATTCGGATTGTTAGATGGTTTTACTCCTGATCAACGTAGAATCTATTACGTGCAAGCAGGTGGCGCTGCAAGTGGTAATCCATTTTTATTACAAGCATCTGATGTGTTGAGCCAAAAGAGCGGCAACCGTTTCTTCCAAAACTTGAACGATTACATTTATACTGGTGGTGCCGATTTGAGCCATACAGTTACAGCATTTGGTTACAAGCAAACGATTAAAGGTGGTTACATGTTCCAAATTAGAGATCGTTTGTTCGACGCTAAACCCTTTTCAATTTTCTTACCTCGTAGTAACAACGCTTTACGTGCTTTAACTGAAGATGTAATTTTTAGTCCACAGAACTTTGGCGATGGTAGTGCAAGCAGTAATTTATTTGCTTTCGATGCTATTAGAGGTACACGTTTCCGCTACATTGCTAACACAATTCTAAATGCTGCTTATGTGCAGTTTGATAATCAATTCACCGATAAGCTAAAGCTAGTTTGGGGTGCCCGTTTAGAAGATTATGACCAATTAGTAGGTAGCACTAGAAAGAGTGATCCGCGTTTCAACAATGTTCGTGTTAGAGATTTCTTACCAGGTGTTAACCTAACATACAAAGTGAATCAAAAAGTAAATATTCGCTTAACAGGTAGCCAAACCGTTGTTCGCCCAGAGTTAAGAGAATTGGCTACGTTTGAGTATTACGATTTTGAGTTGAATGCTGCAGTACAAGGTACACCAACATTAGAACGTACTAAAGTTACCAATCTTGATTTGCGATACGAGTTGTATCCTTCTGCTGGTGAAGTATTTACACTTGGTGCTTTCTACAAATATTTTGATAAGCCTATTGAAATGTTATTCAACTATGGGCCTGGTGGTGCTAGTTTCTTTAACTATCAAAACCCTGCTAGTGCAACTGCTTTTGGTGTTGAGTTAGAGGCTCGTAAAAAGTTGGATTTCTTAGGTGCTGCATTTAACAAATTCACCTTACAAGCCAATGCAGCATACATCAATAGCCGTGTGAACGATGACCGTTTAGGATTAGATAGACCATTGCAAGGACAAAGCCCTTACGTATTAAACATGGGCTTGTTATACGATAATCAGAAACATGGTATTAGTGCAACATTATTGTATAATCAAATTGGTCGTAGGGTAGCCTTTGTGGGAAGTGAAGATCAGCCCGACACATACGAAGCACCACGCCCTGTATTTGACTTTCAACTTACTAAAAAGTTGTACCAAAATAAAATGGAGTTGCGTTTGAATGTGCAAGACATTCTGAACCAGAAATTATACTTCTATCAGAATGCCGATGGTAATAACAACTTCAATAAAACAACTGATCCAATACGCTTTGCACGCCAGTTTGGTACTAATATCAGTTTCACTGTTGGTTATGCTTTATAACATCAACTATAATTAATCTCCTTACAAAATCAAGCTCAAATCATAGTTATGAAAAAGGTTCTATTTTACCTCGCAGCATTAGTAGGTGTAGCTACTGTTAGCTGTAGAAAAATTGAAGAAGATGGTCAAATTGTTGTTGTTAACAATAACAGTGGTACCAATAACCCTACTACGGGGCAAACTATTACATTACGTGGCCGTATCGATAAGGATACCATTTTACGTAAGGGTAATAATTACATTATTGATGGCTTGGTGTACATGGTAAATAATGCCACCATGCGTATTGAACCGGGTGTTACAGTTAAAGCTAATTTTCAGGGTGCTAATGTTGGTGCCTTGGTAATTACACGTGGTGCTAAACTTGTAGCCGATGGTACAGTGAATGAACCGATTGTATTTTCAAGTGCCAACCCTCGTCCACGCAGTGGCGATTGGGGTGGTGTTGTTATTTGCGGACGTGCCTCTATCAATACTACTTTCAATGGTCAGCAAGGTGTGTATCAGGTTGAGGGTGGTATTAATAACTCATTTGGCGATGGCTTAGCCGGTGGCGGTACAGCTCCTAATGATGATGATAGTTCTGGCGTATTGCGTTACGTTCGTATTGAGTATGCTGGTTATGCTTTCAATCCTGATCAGGAAATTAACAGTTTAACAATGGCTGCTGTTGGTCGCAAAACAGTAATAGACTACGTACAAGTTACTTACGCAAAAGATGATGCTTTCGAGTGGTTTGGTGGTACTGTAGATTGCCAGCACTTAATAGCTTGGAAAACACAAGATGATGATTTTGATAGCGATAATGGTTTCAGTGGTCGTGTACAATTTGGCTTGATTTTCCGTGATTCTGCTATTGCCGATATCTCTCGTTCTGAGGCTTTCGAATCAGATAACGATGCCAATGGCTCAACCAATGCACCACAAACACGTGCTGTATTCAGTAATATAACAGCGATTGGTCCACGTGCTACGTTAACCAATGTTGGTAACAGTTTGTATTTAGCTGCTGCACAAATTCGTCGTAACTCAGGTATCTCTATCTTCAATTCAATTTTCATTGGCTGGCCTACTGGTTTATTGATAGATGCCTCTCGCGGTCGTGTACTTGATTTGAACGTACAAGATTCAACGGTTCGCTTTAAGAATAACATTATTGCTGGCTGTAACACACCTTATGCTTATACAGCTAGTGCTACGCCTACAGGTTGGAACAACCAGAGTGTACAAGATTGGTTTTCTAATACTTTTTTTGCGAACCAAACTATTACAACTGCCGATGGTGCTCGCTTGATTGCACCATTCAATTATAGCCAGCCCGATCCTACGCCTTTCGGTGTTAGCGGTTCTCCAGCATCAGGTGCTAGCTTTGCCGATCCTAAGTTGGTTGGTTTTAGAGCTGTTAGCTTCCGTGGTGGTGTTGCTGCTGCAGGTGCCGATCAAACATGGTGGAAAGGTTGGACTAGCTTTCCTACAGAATAATTGAGTTTTGATATACTGACATGAAAGAGGCGTTGCATATGCAACGCCTCTTTCATGTTATACATAATACCTTTCGGTAAAAGATTAATATGTAATTATTATAAACTTCATATATGCTTTACATTGAAGTACAACATTTGCAACGCAAGCAAGAACGATAGTAGATTTTCTCATGCCGGCCGCTATTTCTATAGTGGCTTTTTATTTTATAAAATACGTATTGGCAGAGAGTAGTAGGTATTTAATCATTTACCGTAAGGTGCTTAATTACAAGCTATTAGTATGCTTAAGCACCTTCTTTACGACCATCGAGTGTGAATCCGAAGGTAGTTCCAATATCTACTTTACTACGTACATGTATGCTTTGGCCATGCGCCTCAATAATATGCTTACAAATTGCAAGCCCAAGACCAGTGCCGCCTGCATTGCGGCTCCTACCTCTGTCGGTTCTATAGAAACGCTCAAAAATTCTAGGTAAGTGTTCTTCGCTAATGCCAATACCATCGTCGCCAATTTCAATTAAAACACGTTCACCATCTGTTTGATATACACTTGCTACAATATGGCCACCTTGCTTACCATACTTGGTAGCATTGGTTACAAGATTGGTAATTACCTGCTTAATTTTAGATTTATCGGCAAATACTATAATAGGTATTTCGCAACCTTTTTTAATGGTACAATCAATATTACTCGATGCAGTTTGTAAGCTCAGTGCTTCAAACACTTCTCGAATCATATCTTGAATAACAAAGTTCTCTTTGTATAAGGGTTGCTCTCCTGTTTCAAGTCGTGTAATTTCATCTAAATCGCTTACAAGATGTACTAGCCTGTCTACATTTTTACTGGCATTTTCTAAAAAGCGAGTACTTACTTTGGGGTTATCAAGTGCACCACCTAGTAAGGTGTCAACATAACCTTGAATAGCGAAAATGGGTGTTTTAAATTCATGCGATAAATTTTGTAAAAACTCTCTTCTGAACACCTCATTGTTTCTAAGTTCTTCAATTTCACTTTTGCGTTGAATTGCCCAGCGCTCCACATCTTCACGTACTTCATCAATACCTTTTTGTGGAAGAATGTACTTATAGTACATCTCTTCTTTTTTAGAGGCTTTTGTTTGATAAATAAATTTATAGATGAGTTTTATCTTTCGATAAATAAACCACTGAAGTACAAATCGTATTAAAAAATAACTTCCTATAAAAATTACAGCTAATGAAATTAATGCAATCTTCCAATCGGGGCGAATAACATATATGCCCAAGCTAATTGGCATACTTAATAGCACTGCTGTTAAAGCAGATAATTGATTGGGTGTTAAGTTTTTTGTTGTAAACAAGTGTTGTTTTTTAATGTATGCATATTACAAAAAAAGGGTAAATGCTTCGTGGTTGGTAAGCATTTACCCTTACGGTAAAAGAAAAATCAGTTACAGTTCAAATTTGTATCCAACGCCTTTAACAGTAGTAATACAATCGATACCCATTTTTTGGCGAATCTTACGGATGTGTACATCAATAGTTCTATCGCCAACAATAACATCGGCACCCCACACCTGGCTCAATATTTCGTTACGTAAAAAAACTCTGCCTGGCTTACTTGCAAGTAGGTATAATAGTTCAAATTCCTTTTTTGCCAATACTACTTCGGTACCACTTACAGTTACAACAAAGCGGTTAGGATCTATGCTTATATTATCGATTTGTATTGCTTTACCTTCTTGCTCTTTCGGTAGGCGTCGAAATATGGCGTTAACTCTGCTTACGAGTACTTTCGGGCTAATGGGTTTGCTTATGTAATCATCTGCACCCATTTCTAAACCTTTTATTTGCGAACTTTCATCGTTCAATGCAGTAAGGAAAATAATTAGCGTATCGTTAAAACTAGTTTGACTGCGCAGGTAAGCACATGCTTCGATACCTGTTTTTTTCGGCATCATTATGTCAAGAATAATCAAGTCGGGCTGCACTTGCTTTGCTAAGTCTATTGCTTCTTGTCCGTCTTTGGCGGTAACAATTTCATATCCTTCCTTCGACAGATTGTAACTGATAATTTCAAGGATATCAGGTTCGTCGTCGGCAATCAGTATCTTTTTAGCCTTTGATTCCATTAACATAACGTTTACACAAAAATAATTTCAACCATAAAGCTACTACATCCTACGACATTATGTAATTGTTAAACAGCAAAGCGGCGGCTAAACTGTACATTTGTTATTGGCTAATCGTTAGAATACAATGATGTTACGTGTTTTATTGTTAGGATGTTTCTTTGTAATGGTGTTCACTAAAGTTACTGTAGCACAAACGCAAGCAGCAGATAGTATGCCTGCCATACCAGTTATGCGACAACTGTTTCATGAGCAACTACAAAAGAGTACAACACAGCTTAATGATTTTAAGATAGATGGTTTTGATACCTTACGGCAAATGATATATCGTTATCAAGTAAGCATAGAACGAAATGAGCAACTTAATAACAACGATAAAATAAAATTCTTAAGAGGTCTCAATGATGTTTTAAATACGTTTTATAGCGATGTAAGGTATGGAAGAATTGATAGGCGGTTGCTTCCTCATTTACTGCAAAGTAATCAACAAGCTACACTACTCGAAATGCAGCAAAAGAGTATACTGCCAGAGATAATTGCTGCTAAACGAGAAGTTGGCAACATTCTTATTAAATCTTTTTCATTTCAGGCTAACGAAGGCTTAGTAGCTTCAAAAGAAATTTTACTGCTTAAAGAATGCGATGCATTTCCGAATCGTACACTCAATATTTTAAGTCAACACCCACAAGTGTATTTTGCAGATAGTTTAATAGCGCTTGCTGCGTTGCGAGATCCTGAGGCTTTATATAACTATGCAGCAGCGCCGAATGCATTGGGTAAGCGAATACAACAACACACCAATCCATTAGTAGCTACGATTGCAGGGCTGGCTACCAGCAAATCTGGTAGGCAGTATTTTTGTTTTCTCGATGATTTGTATAAAGGTAAAACTACGGTGCAAGCTATTGATGCTGTGATAGCAGATAGTGTTGCATACTATAAACTAATGGTAAAAACGCAAATTGATTATGCTGACAGAATGCGTTTAAAAGATACACCCTTGGTGTACAAAACGTTAGAGCATAGATTGCGACAAAAAGCAAAAGAAGTATTCATCAATGAAATCAATGGCTTACACGATGCAGACGATGCCGTAAGGTTTAAAAGTCTTCAGCCATTAACACCGCAAGAGCTTTACTACTTATGTGTTTTAGGCGATGAAGAGATTTATACAAGTAGTTACCTCGGCGTGTACAAGCGTATGTTTGAAAAATTAGGTACTACTACTGCCGATAGTATGCTTATGAGTGTTAGATTTAATCACTTCCGTAAATGGATACGCATGGCAGCAGGCTACAATATGCTCGACGATTTTTTAGCTCGTATGGAAGCACGTAATGCCCAATTGCTCATGAAGGCTTTCGTAAATGGACTTGATAAAACCGATGGGTTCGAAGATGCTGTTGATGTGGCCGATAGTTATGCAAGTATTACGAATACAGAGCTACAACAACTTATGTTACAACGTGTAGCAGCAAATTTGGCTTACGCTACAGCTAATGAGAATACAAGGGCGAAAAATATCTATTATGTGCTTGATGTTTTGTTTAAAAGTATGGAGCCAAGTAATAACATTGATGTAAGTGCTACTTTGCAAATACCACCAGTGTTCACAATGCCCTTGCAACGATTAAAAAATGAAAAGGGGCGTGTTGTAATTGAGCAGTTTTTCTATGGCGATAAAGATGGCTTCAATATTTTCAATGCGTTCATTCGCAATTTTAGCAGTGGTTTGTGGCGCATTCAATCAAATGAGCAATTTGTTATTGTTAGTTCAACTAGTGGTACACCCATTACTATTGTTGCGAATAAGCCCTTAGACGAAACCCAAGATTTAGATGCAAAGGCACAAGCTGCTATGCACCAATACTTGATGGAAAATAATTTGCCGCCTTCTATTGTAATACATCGTGGGCATAGTTATTATTTGAGAAGTACCATTGAGCAATTATCGGCAACGGCTAAGTTGGTTGTTTTAGGTAGTTGCGGTGGGTATAATAACTTAAATGAAGTACTTAAAATTACACCAGAAGCACACATCATCGCTAGCAAGCAAGTAGGAACAGGCATTATTAATCAGGGAATGCTTGGGGTTATTTTTGAAACATTAAGACAAGGTAAAGATTTAGATTGGCCAGCAATGTGGAAAGATTTAAGCAGAACCTTTAGTAACAATGAAAAGTTCGATGATTATGTGCCACCCCACAAAAATTTAGGTGCCATCTTTATTATGGCATACCAACGATTACTTGAAAGATCTGAATAAAAAAAGCGGCCGGCTGGCCGCTTTTTTTATTTTATGGTATTCTGCTGAGTGATGCAAATTGATAGGAGTTAATCGGGAAAGCTATTACTTTAGGAATGTTGTTAGAACCGCCGGAAACTAGCTTTTGGGTTAAGCTACTGTACATAATTTCCATAGTTAAGGTGTTGCCTGTTTTGGTATATGTACTTTGAAGCATACCTCCCTCAACTTGAAACCACGATACCAGTCTGTTATTATACAATGCAGCAGCTAGTAATATACCATTATGTTCATCTATCAATAATTGCTTTTTAGTGGTATCAGAATATAAAGTATAATTTCTTACATCTTTAGTATTGTATACTAACTGCCAAGTAAGTGTATCGCTACCATTTACAGGTTGTATGTTGAGCTGCATAGGGATTTGTTGTTGTACTTCGCCCTTTGCATTGTATATATTGAGCTTACCTTGCCAATGGCCGTGCCAACTTGTATCTAATGTGCGTTGAGCATTTACCGTAAGGTAACAGCAACTTACAATAAGTATGATTAATAGCTTTTTCATGCGTTACTGTACCCACTTTAACACTTGAACACCAATAGCATAACCGTATAATTTATCGCCATCTTTATAAAAGCGAATTTTATTACAAGCGATACCTAAGTTTGTTTTACTCCAAGTTTTGCCACCATCTTTTGTAACATACCCCGTTCTGTAAGTGCCAAGATAGCCATGGTTTTCATCAATGAATCCAATTCCAAATTGGCGAGCTTGTGCATCTTCACAAACGTTGATTTCTTGCCAAGTTTTGCCGCCATCAATAGTTTTTGCAACACGTTGCTGCTTAACGGTAGTATCAGGATTATACGATTGAATGCTTACATAACCAACGTTACGTGTTGGAAAGCTCACCTTCCATGTGGTTTCAAATGGCCGATCAGATTGGTATACTTTCGACCAAGTTTTGCCACCATCTTTGGTGTATAAAATAAGTGCGTTTGATTGTGTGATATCATCACTACTGGCGCTACAAGCAAAGCCTTCTTTGGTGCTGAACATTTTAATATCAAATAACATTTTGCCGTAAGCATCCATCGTCCACGATTGCCATGTTTTGCCATCATCATGCGATACCATCATATTGGCTGGGCTGCCTACACGACCAACCGCATAAATATGATGGCGGTAAGCAATTTGTCCGTGATTAATGTATTGTTCTTTCACTACGTCAAAAGCACAAAGGCCTTTTACGTATGGACCTTTATAAGCAACAGGCTTCCAAGTTACGCCACCATCGTTCGTAGCATACAGTGGTATCGTATCGGTTACATTAGGAAAATAATCTGTACCCACTGTACCCACAAAACCGTTTAAGCTGTCGATAAATGCAATACAGCGGAAAAAAGTGCCCTTTTGTTCCCATTGCTTTTGCCAAGTTTTGCCACCATCACTAGTTTTATAAATACGGCCATAGCCATTAATATACCAGCCTGTTTGTTCGTTGATAAAGCATATATCATCTTGCTTGCCCTGATATGCTTCTGTGGTAAGGCGTTGCCAGTTTTGGGCAAAGCTTGTTATGGCTGTTAATAGTATTGCTGTTAGTAGTAGTGATAATTGTTTCATGGTTGTAGTAGTAGTGTTTTAATTGGTTATGGTCTAATATAAATAGCTGTATCGCCTCGTTCAACATTCACATATTTCATCTTAGTTGGCGTAAGGCTAAGAATAATATCTTTCTTGCTAGTGCCATCAGGTCTTGTAATTTCAACGGTGTAAGGTGCTGCATTGCCTACAAGTTTGTACTTCAATGTTTGTGGCCCTTGTGGTGTTTGTAACTCAATGGTGCCATCATCTTTAAAGTCTACTTCAATAGTGCGTACCATATCTTCAATACTGCTAATATTAGCTTCTAACTCCTCTTTACTGGCACTCGGGTTGCGGGCTACTACTTGGTTGATAATCGCTTTCGCAACGGTTGGTACGCTTGCTTCTTCATACTTCCATTTGCCGAGAATATCTTTACTGCCATCGAGATTGGTTATTGAAAACACGGTGATAGCGGCAGTTGCTATCCATTTACCGAAAGGTGTTACTGATAACATATGGTATGATTTTTTACTTTACAGTAAATGTAGATGCGGATAGTCTAGCAACTAAGTGAAGTTGTACTAGCGGACAAAAAAGAACTATGAAAAATGAAGCAGTAATTTTTGATATACATTAAAGGTAATAAAGCATTACAAGTGGTGTAATATTTGTTTGGTATTACTTACGTAAATATGATGGAACGATTACAATGAATGATTGGCCAACGTATCTTTAGCCGATGGAACCACAATTTTCAGTGAAGCAAATTTTCCCAGGCTTCGAGCAAGATTTGATAGATGAAGTAACAACACATGCTCAGTTAAAACAGTATGTACCCGAAGAGATTGTTATGAAAACAGGGCAGAACATTCGCTCTACTATGTTGGTGGTAAGTGGTACAATTAAAGTGTTTAGAGAAGATGATGAGGGCAACGAATATTTTATGTATTACCTGCAACCGGGGCAGGCTTGTGCGTTATCGTTGATTTGTGCAAGCCGCAGAGAAACCAGCCAAATTATGGCCAAGGCCGAAACTGCTGCAGAAGTATTAACCGTTCCATTGGAACAAATGGAGCGTTGGATGGGGCAATATCGTTCATGGTATGCATTTGTAATAGATAACTATCGCAGTAGATTTGAAGAATTGCTGCAAACGATTGATCAAGTTGCTTTTCGGAATATGGATGAACGTTTGGTGTTTTATTTACGTAAGTATCAAACCACAATGAAAACCAACATTTTAACTACCTCTTTTACTGAAATAGCACAAGAGCTTAATTCATCGAGAGAGGTTATTTCGAGGCTTATGAAGAAGCTTGCCGAAAAAGGTGTGGTTGAATTACAAAAGCAGCATGTGCTTTTAAAGAATTTAAATGCATCTTTAACGTGACGATTATCACACTTACTATGTTGGTAGGTGTGTTGTTTTGCCAAAAAGTATATGGAAATAGTTGGGTACCTCGCCAGTTTATGCATTGGTATTGCTTTGGGCATGCTCGGTGGTGGTGGCTCTATCCTTACGGTACCTGTTTTAGTATATCTGTTTCAAGTAAGTCCATTAGCAGCAACTACGTATTCGCTAGGTATAGTTGGTATTACTAGTGTTGCTGCTGCAACGAAAAAATTCAAAGCACAGCAGGTAGATTTTAAAATAGCTCTTTTGTTTGGCTTGCCAAGTATGATTGCTGTTTTTATGGTACGTCGTTTTGTGGTACCTGCCATTCCTGAGAGCATTCGTATAGGTAGTTACAGTATGCCAAGTGGCAAGGCGTTAATGTTACTTTTTGCTATGGTAATGCTGCTAGCATCGATATCTATGATGCGCAAGCCTAATGGTACTTCCGTAGCTACTAATGCATCATTAACGAGTAAAGCCATTGGTTTACTATTACTACAAGGCCTTGCAGAGGGTACTTTAACGGGCTTAGTTGGTGCTGGAGGTGGTTTTTTAATTATACCTGCATTAGTGCTAATCAGTAAGCTACCGATGACCACAGCCGTGGGTACTTCTTTACTGATTATCGGAGTGAAATCGCTGATTGGTTTTGGTGCTAGTATGTCGAATTCAAGTTTAAACATTACTTTATTTCTAGGAATTGTTGCAGCAGCTATTATAGGTATGTTATTGGGTATTCAATGGAGTAAGCAAGTGCCTGCACAACGCCTGAAACGTGCCTTTGGTGTGTTCGTATTATTGATGGCTTTACTGATTCTCTATAAAGAGTTTGTAGCCTAGTTGTTAAAAATGTTGCTGCTGCTTTTGATAAGTAGCTAATGTGACTAAAGTCATGTTTTATCCATTTACCGTAAGGGAAATTTGCTCCATAAATTTCAACTTATGAAAGTAGAACAATTGTACACAGGTTGTTTGGCACATGGAGCTTACTATATCGAAAGTAATGGTGAAGCTGCTATTATAGATCCGTTAAGAGAAGTAGAACCATATATTCAAAAAGCAGCACGTAATGGAGCCACTATTAAGTATGTTTTAGAAACGCATTTTCATGCCGATTTTGTAAGTGGTCATTTAGATTTGGCGAAGAAAACGGGTGCTACTATTGTGTATGGTCCAACAGCACAAGCGGCATTTGATTTTTATGCAGCAAAAGATGGTGAATTACTTCAACTTGGTAATGTACAAATTAAAGTAATTCATACACCAGGGCATACCATGGAAAGTACTTGTTATTTGTTGTATAACGAGGCAGAACAACCGTATGCTTTATTTACGGGGGATACCTTGTTTATTGGCGATGTAGGCCGCCCCGATTTGGCACAAAAAGTAAAAGCATCGTTAACGCAAGAGTTACTAGCAGCTCACTTGTACGATTCGCTTAGGAATAAAATTATGACTTTGCCCGATGATGTTATTGTATATCCTGCACATGGTGCCGGTAGTGCTTGCGGAAAAAATATGAGTAAAGAAACCTTCGATACTTTGGGGCACCAAAAGCAGGTGAATTACGCACTTGATCCTACACTTAGTAAAGCAGCATTTATTGAAAACTTATTACATGGATTGGTAGCGCCACCTGCGTATTTTCCTTTGAATGTACTCATGAATATTCAAGGCTACGATTCTATTGACGAGGTGTTGCAAAGAGGTACGCATGCCCTTACGGTAAATGCTTTTGAAGCAGCAGCTAACGAAACAGAGGCTTTGATTCTAGATACAAGAGCTCCAGAAGTATTTGCACAAGGCTTTATTCCTAATAGTATTAACATTGGTATTGATGGTAATTTTGCTCCATGGGTAGGTACTTTAATTCAAGATATTAAACAGCCTATTTTAATTGTAGCAGATGAGGGTAGAGCTGAAGAAGTTATTACACGATTAGCAAGGGTGGGTTACGATTATTGTATTGGTTACTTGGAGGGTGGTTTTGATGCTTGGAAAGCAGCCAACAAAGAAGTTGATTACATCACGAGTATTTCAGTAGAAGCCTTTGAGCAAGCAGTAAGCAACATACCTAGTGCCTCCATACTTGATGTGCGTAAGAAAAGTGAATTTGATAGCGAACACCTATTGCATGCCAATAACCTGCCACTAGATTTTATCAATGAACGCATGGCCGAAATACCTATGCAGGTACCTACCTATGTGCATTGTGCTGGCGGGTATCGTTCTATGATCTTCATTTCTATTTTAAAGGCTAGAGGGTACAATCATTTAATTGATGTACAAGGAGGTTTTAAAGCCATTAAAGCGCAAACACATTTGCCGGTAACGGAATATGTATGTCCTACTACAATGTTGTAAATTTTATAATCTTAAATAACAGTTACGTATGCTTTCTTTTTTTAAAAAATTAATGGGCGAAAGCACCGATTTCAAGGCTTTAATGGAAGCTGGTGCAGTAGTGGTAGATGTTAGAACACCGGGCGAATATGCTGGAGGGCATATTGCTGGTTCAAAGAACTATCCGTTAGATAGTTTGCAGCAACATATCAGTACTATCAAAAAATGGAATAAGCCGGTAATTACGGTATGCAGAAGCGGTGCACGTAGCGGTATGGCTATTGGTGTATTAAAAGCTGCTGGTATTGAAGCTGTTAATGGCGGTTCTTGGGATGGATTACAACAAAAGTTAGGATAAGATTGGGTAGTAACACGTCATCTTTTAAAAGGGTAGTAGCTATTGCTACCCTTTTTGCATTTTATTAGCGGCAACTACTGCAAATTTGCAGCATTATGATGGCAACACTACAAGCACCTTGGCCTTGGTATATTGCAGGTATTATTATTGGTTTAATTGTTCCAGCATTACTCTTACTTGGTAATAAGCATTTTGGTATATCTGCCAACTTCAGGCACATTTGTGCAGCCTGTTTTCCGGGTAATGTTTCCTTCTTCAAGTATAACTGGAGAAAAGAAGTGTGGAACTTTTTTTTCTTAGGTGGCATTGTTATTGGTGCCATCATTGCTAGCACATTACTGAAAAATCCGAATCCAATTGAGGTGCATCCTGCATTAAAAAGTACACTGGCAACGTATGGAATCACCGATTACAACGTATTGGTGCCACAATCAATCATGGGTTGGCAAGCATTAACCTCTGTAAAAGGCTGGTTGTTAATGGTGCTAGGCGGTTTTCTTGTAGGGTTTGGAACACGTTATGCTGGAGGTTGCACAAGTGGTCATGCAATCAATGGTATTAGTAACTTATCATGGCCATCATTAGTGGCAACTTGTTGCTTTATGATCGGTGGATTTATTATGGTTCAATTGATTTTACCTTACATCTTAAGTCTGTAATATGAAGTTTACAACAAATGCAGCATTGCCCGATACAGATAGCGAAGTACGTTCGTTAGATACAATTTGTGTGAACGATTCTGAAATCAAGCAATCTTTTGCAGGCAACTTACGCTACCTATTGGTTGGGTTGGTTTTCGGTATTGTATTCGTAAAAGCCGAAATTGTAAGTTGGTTCCGGATTCAAGAAATGTTTCGCTTGCAAAGTTTTCATATGTATGGTATTATTGGTACAGCCATTGTTGTTGCGGCTATTAGTATTGCTTTGATCAAAAAATTCAAGCTTAAAACTATAGATGGCGAGCCTGTGCATTTTTCTAAAAAAGAGTTCAATAAAGGTCAAGTGATTGGTGGCTTATTATTTGGCTTGGGTTGGGGTATCACAGGGGCGTGCCCGGGCCCGTTATTCGCTCAATTGGGTGCTGGTTTAACGGCAGTTGTAGTAGTTATTGCTAGTGCTATTTTGGGTACTTGGGTGTATGGTTTCCTGAGAGAAAAATTACCACATTAATAAAAGCATTTACGTAAGTATATGAAAAAAATTATTGCTATTTTATTGGGTGTTATAATAGGTGCTACAAGTTGTAGCAGTCAGCAACAGCAATCTGTTAACTTAACAGTTACTGCTTTTGCAAAAGCAATGAACGATGCTAATATTCAGTTGTTAGACGTTCGTTCTGCGAGTGAATATAATACTGGTCACATTAAAGGTGCTTTGCAGGCTAATTGGAACAATACGCAAGAGTTTGAAGAGCGTTGTAAATCGCTCGATAAATCGAAGCCGGTATATGCTTACTGTTTAAGTGGTTTCAGAAGTGCCAATGCTGCAACGTGGCTGCGTTCTCAAGGCTTTAAAGCGTACAACCTACAAGGTGGTATTAATGCATGGCGTCGGCAGCAAATGGCTTTAGAAGGTACAAGCAATGTACCTGCAATAAGTATAGAGCAGTTCACAGGCATGTTGGCTACAAATGGATATACTTTGGTGGATGTGGGTGCAACATGGTGCCCACCTTGCAAAAAAATGAATCCAATCATAGATAGTTTGGCGAAGGCGAACGAACAACGTTTTATGTTGGTTAAAATTGATGGAGGTGAGCAGCTGAATTTAAGTAGTGCCTTACGGGCAAATGCTTACCCTACTTTTATAATTTATAAGAATAAGAAAGAGATTTGGCGGAAAGAAGGCCTTGTTACACCGCAAGAATTATTAACTCAAATGCCTTAGCAATTTGCTAAGGCATTTGTAAAAATGGATTGTATTTTTTTTCGTGGCCAATTGTAGTTGCTTCGTTATGGCCGGGTAGCACAACCGTATCGTCTGGTAGTACAAAAAGTTGACTACGTATAGCATGTATCAGCGTATCATGACTGCCTAGTGGTAAGTCGGTTCTTCCAATACTTTCTTTAAAAAGCGTATCGCCTGCGATAAGCCAGTTGTCTGCTGCGTTGTACAAACAAATATGGCCCGGACTATGTCCTGGTACAAACAAAATATCAAGTGTGTTATTACCTAATTTCAGTTGCGTTCCTTCATTTACGTAAGTAACCCCACCTGTATATGGCTCGAAAGGTACACCCCACTTGGCGCCTGATGCAGGTGCATGTTCGAGCATAATAGCTTCTTGCGGATGTATATGCAGGGTGAGTCCGTAGGTTTCGTGTACCCATTGATTGCCAAAAACATGATCGAGGTGGCAATGTGTATTCACTAGCATTACGGGTTGCAGTGATTTTTCTGTGATAAAGTTTTGCAAAAACTGCTTTTCAGCATCTGTATAACAGCCTGGGTCGATAATTATTGCCTCTTGGGCAGCGTTCCATATAATATAAGTGTTCTCTTGAAAGGGATTCATGGTTATTCCCTGTACGTTTAACATAAGCTTGTTGGGTGGTTATGAGCTTTAGCTTAATTTTAAAAATTCTTAAACGAGATAGTTGAGTATGCAATATTACCGATTACGCTTTGCTTTGGCAGTAATGCTGCTAAGCTTGCTAATGACAGGATTTAATTCGATGGCTCAGGTGAATACTGTTACCTATGGGAAAAATCGTATTCAGTACAAAAAATTCAATTGGAAGTTTTATCAAACCCCCAACTTCAACGCCTATTACAACGAAGGCGGTGCAGATTTGGCGAAATTTGTAGTACAAGTAGCAGAAGAAGAACTGATTGATATTGAAAACTTCATTGAGTATGGGCTGCAACGCAGGGCCAACATCATCATTTACAATTCTTACGACGATTATAAAACTAGCAATATTGGTTTAGGTAACGATTGGCAGCAAAGCAGCGGCGGCCTAACCAAGTTGGTGAATAATAAAGTAGTAGTGTTCTTTGATGGTAATCATGCCAATTTGCGTAAGCAGGTACGACAAGGGATTGCTAAGATTTTAACAGATAACTTATTGTTTGGCGACGATTTAGGAGAGATTGCCAGTAACCAGGCGTTACTCGACTTACCTAAGTGGCTTACCGATGGCTATATCAGTTACGTGGCCGAGCGTTGGAGTACCAATCTCGATAACGATTTGAAAAATGCCATTATGGGTGGTACATACAAAAACTTCTACCACTTTGCTTTTGATAAGCCAATGTTAGCAGGCCATGCTTTTTGGTGGTTCATTGATGAAAAGTACAAGCGAGAAAATGTTACCTACTTCCTTTATTTGGCTCGCCTATACAAGAATTTGAATAGTGCATCTCAAAAAATTTGTAAGAAAAAGTTCAAAGACGTACTCACTGAATTCATGGAATTTCAGGACACGAAGTATATGGAAGATTTGCGTAAGCGAAGAAATGCTCCTCGCGGCAGATTAAGCATTGTAGAAGAAACTACACCGAATAAAGATTTTTTCCGCTTTCAAGCTAACCCCAATCCGAAAAGTAGCGATTATGCTTACGTACAGTTCAAAAATGGTATCTATACTGTTAAGCTCATTCAAAATTTCGACGATTATAAAACATTAGTGAAGTATGGCGTTCGTACCAATGTAGGCGATATTAATCCAAATTACCCAGTTATAGCTTGGGATCCTAAGGGTACAAGGCTATTGGTAATGCATTGGAGTAATGGTAAGATTAATATGTTCATCTACGATTTGGTGAATCGCATTAAAAAATTCAAACAACAAGTAACAGGTGTAGATCAAATATTAGACGCCAACTTCATGTTAAACAGCAACACATTGTTGATGAGCTGTGTTAAAAATGGCAGAAGCGATATTTTCACCTACGATATCGAGAAAGATAAGCTTACGCAAATGACCAACGATATCTACGACGATCTTGATCCAACGTTTGTAAGTTTTCCTAATCGCAGTGGTATCATCTTCGCAAGTAACCGCCTTGGTTCTGATGCATCAAAGGCCGATACAGCTTTGCCTAGTCGTTATCCATTCAATATTTATTTGATTGATAACTTTAATAAAAGCGACATCAAACAAATTTCTAAGCTTACAGATGTAAAGCGAGGTAATGCTCGTTTTCCGATGCAATACAATACCAATCACTTCACTTTTGTAAGCGAGGATAATGGTATTCATAACCGTTGGGCAGGCTTTTTTAGCACCTCAAGAGATGGCTTAGATACGCTGTATTATATTGGCGATGAAGTATTACGCAACCCAACACTCAAAGAGTTTGATAGTACTTTAATGGCATGGCAAAAACAAGAACCTGATAGTGTTAGCTTTTTTCAAGTGTATAAAGACAGTACCTATACCTTCCCTATAACCAACTATGCCAGCTCTTTGCAAGAAACAAGAATAGCCGGCGATAGAGGACAGGTTACAGAAACACGTCAAGAAGGTGAGTTTAAGTTCTTATACAAACTACGTGTAGATAGTACTACACTACGCAAGCGTAATGTGAATTTGAAGCCATCGAATTACATGAACAAGCTTATCACTTGGGATAAGGTGGCCAAAGGCAAAGCAATAGTTACTACCAAGCCTGGCGGTGCTAAAGTGCCAAATTCGCTACCGGGTATTCCGGCAACAACAGCCGATACAGCAGCTCGAAAGAAGTTTCAAACTGAGTTCGATGATGAGCCGCTAGATACAGTTGCTTCAACCAGTGTAGCTACTGCCGAGGCTGATGCAATACCACCCACTTTACTAGAACGTAGTAAATTATTCAACTATCGGCTGAAGTTCAATGCCGATTATGTGTTGGCCGGCGTAACCAATAACGTATTAGTGAACCGCTACCAACCTTATCAAGGTGGGGCTGGCCCGGTTCAGTTGAATAATGGTAACGATGTTAACTGGAGTTTTAGAGTAGGTGTAGCCGATTTGTTTGAAGATGTTAAGTTTATTGGTGGCTATCGCTTTGGTTTTAGTTTGAACGATAAAGATGCGTTCTTGAGTTTTCAAAACTATCGACGCCGTTTAGATTGGGGCTTCACCTACTATCGTAGTAATGTTACGAACTTCAATAATTTCTTTACAGGTATATTCAACATTCTCAACAATAATGTAATCACAAATATTTATCAAGTAAATGTTACGTACCCCATTAATGAAGTAAAAAGTATTAGAGCACAAATTGGCTACAGAACCGAT
>DMPB01000039.1:21653-22003 GCA_003456175.1 Chitinophagaceae bacterium
TGATAGAGGCGTGTTGCGTCCCTTTAACAAATTCAATGGTGGTCCAGAACCAGCAGCGTTAGATTTAAGCGATTCTACTGCGTCAACCTTACTAGGTAAGATCGAGTACGTGCACGATAACACTATCAATCCCGCTCAAAACATTCACAATGGCTTGCGTTATAAAGTGTATTTCGAAAGCACCATGCCAATGGGCAAAACATCGTCTATCAAGGGCAAAACAACGTACGTGTTTGGGTTTGATGCTCGCCATTATTTAAAAATTTATCGTAACTTCATTTGGGCTACCAGAGCATCGGCCGACTTTAGTTTCGGTACGGCACGTATGTTGTACTATCTCGGCGGTGTAG
>DMPB01000039.1:22227-22756 GCA_003456175.1 Chitinophagaceae bacterium
TGTACTATCTCGGCGGTGTAGATGGTTGGGTGAATCCGCGTTTTAACGATGCTAATCGCCCTGCTTCTGATGCCACGTATGCTTTTCAAACCCTTGCGGTAAATATGCGAGGCTTCAATCAAAACATAGCCAATGGCAATAATGCTGTGGTTATTAATAGCGAGTTGCGATTACCTGTATTCACCACCTTCTTTAATCGTCCTATCAACAATGCATTTTTACGTAATTTCCAGCTAGTACAATTTTTTGATTTAGGTGCTGCATGGAATGGTGCGTATAATGCTATCAAGCGTCCTGTAAGCGTATATCGCGATGACGATAATCCTAACAATCCTGTTACAGTGCGTGTGAAAGCCGGCGGTATTGGTCCATTCGCAGGTGGTTATGGCTTTGGTGCTCGTAGCATGCTGCTAGGTTACTTCCTCAAATTTGATGCTGCATGGGAAATGAATGGCATCTTCAGAGGTAAGCCCATTTACTATTTTGCTTTAGGGTTAGATTTTTAGCATTTACCGTAAGGTAAGTTTCA
>DMPB01000039.1:23011-31499 GCA_003456175.1 Chitinophagaceae bacterium
CGCTATGGCCTAGGCCATAGCGCTAATTTATTTACGTAAGTGCCTTACGGCAAATGCTTGACTGCGAAAATGATGTACCAAGAGGTAAGCCCAAAAAAGTAAGCTGCCAAAAACAAGACAAAAACTCCAAACTCTTACATAGCGCCATGGTAACAGCCATTGATAACAAACAGTGGTAATAAGTTCATACGTGTTGCTTACAATATCCCAGCTATTGAATCTTTCAAATCTGCCGAGATATACACCATAAGTGCAGAGTATTAGTACAACGTATATCAGGCTTATAGTTGTGCGTTTTGAACAATGCTTTCTAAAAAGTATCGCTGTAAAATAAATTGATTGAAGTGTGATAGCTAGCCCTAATAATGCAGCACTAAAAGTTACAACAATATCGTACCAGAAGGGTACGTTCATGCGCTCCTCGTAATGCACTATATCTGTGATTAAATATGGTGCATTCGGTAGAAAAAGTAACCATATTATAATGGCAATAATTGCTTTTAGGTGTATGCGTTGCTGTTGTGCCAACCAGCCACTTATAACTAAAGGAACTATAGCTAAGAATGTGTTCCAGATATAAAAACCAAATTGTAAAGATTGGGTATGATACATGCGTACACCTACTAATACGAATAGCCACGCTACTCCTACAATTATAGGTAGCACTTGTTGTAGTATAACTGTTTTACGGAGCATAAATAAATAGTTTAGGAAGTAGAATAATACAGCCAATGATGGAGGCTATTATTGCAATACAAAGCACAGCACCGGCCGATAAATGCTTCACATGTTTGATGCTTGTGCTACGTTGCGGATGCAATGCATTGCATAGCGTTTCTATGGCTGTATTCATTAACTCACAGCTTATTACTGCACCAATACACAATAATATAATGAGCCACTCTGTAGTGTTTATACGAAGTGTTGCGGCTAGTATAATAATGGCGAGAGTTACTGCTAGTTGAATTTTTGCATTGCGCTCTGTAAATACAAAGTGCCGTATACCATCAAGCGCATCGCAAAGCGAATAATAAAATGATTGTTTAGACATTTAATTAGATTTTTAGCGAGTTGTATGGAGGCGGCGAAGCCGCCTCCATACAGCTCGCTTGTGAACATATTACATGGTATTTTCTTCGGTAATAGCACTAGACGTTTTACTGCCGTACCACTCAATTTTTCTGCTCAAGTACATGGCTGCTGCCACAATAATGAATAGGCCAATACTGCCAATGAGTAAGGCGGTGTCTTCTAGCTGTATTAAGATAAAGATGAAGGTGTACAACAAGCTGAGTGCTATGGCAAATACACTTGCTGTACCTATTTTCTTGAAATGTGTATAGGTGTACCAACTGATAAGCAGCGTTGTTGCAGCACCCGCAATGGCATAAGCCATGTTAAAAGCCATAAACTCACTCATACTTAACAGTAGTGTGTAAAATACCGATAGAGCAATGCCAATGAGTACATATTGTACCGGGTGAATGGGCTTACATTGTAACACCTCAACAATAAAAAATAAGGCGAACGACAAGCCAATAACCAGAATAGCATATTTAACACTACGCAGTGTTTTGCCATATTGGTCGGCAGGTTGAATGAGGTTAACGCCAAAGGTGTAACTGCTCGGATTAATTTGATCGGGACGTAGGAGAGTGGTGAAAGGTAGGTTGGCTTCGTTAAACTGCCACTGCACATCGAAACCTTTACTTAAATCGTTCGGGATGCTGTTGGGTAATGTATTGCCCATGAACGATGGGTTGGGCCAAGTACTCTGTAAGCGATACTGTGCATTAGCTGCAAGCGGACTAAAATACAATCCTGTGCTGCCTTTCATTTGCAGTGGTAATGTAAAGCCAATACTTGTACCTATATCAGCACTCGATAGCGGTATACGGCTGCTTACGCCATTTTCTGCAAGGCTCGATTTGAGTACCCCTGCTTGTAAGCTTATTTGTTGTTGTTTCCACATGATTTGTGGCTTGCTGCTAATACCTCTATAATCGCTAAAGCCAACACATAAGGTTACTTGATCCCATAATACCCAATCGGGAGATACGCCTTCCGGCAAATGAGGAACAAAACTACCAGCAAGTTGCAATTGTGTTCGATACAATAACACATGGTAAATACTGCGGCTTCGTTGTTCAGGAACGATACTTCCATTTACCGTAAGGTTATCGGGTAATACAATGGCATAATCGGGTTGTTTTGAAATAACGCCTTTATTGTTTTTAATTGGGCGCTCAAATGGCAGTATAATGTAGGGGCCTACAATGGTTTGAGGTTGAGACCATTTGTTACTAATTTCTTTCACAATATTGGCCTGTAATTCTTGGCGTTCTTGTACCAAATTCATGATAAAGGCACTTGGAATGAGCATGGCTAAAATGAGTACTGCTGTAATAGCTGCTTTCAATAGCAACTTGTTGTTTTGTTGCGTGTGCATAACTGGTTGATTTTGTATGGTAATGATGGATGTATGTTCTGAAGTTGGAGAAAGCTGGGTGGCTTGCTGTAGTTGTTGCCACCAAAACTGAAATGCTTCTCCGTAGGTGTTGTTTTGCTTGCTTGGAAAGCAATGTTGTTGTACCGCAGGAGCACAAAGGCCAAAAAGACTGATGGTATAAGCCGTGGTAGGTGAACCGATGCAGATAGCAACTATGGGTAAAATCTTACTATTATTCCAAGTATCAACAATGGTTATTGCTACAAAACTGTAAATGATAGCAGTTACAAAGCCATAGAGCCAAAGCACACCAATTCCTTTAAAACCCACTGGCGGTGTATGTATTGCAAGTAGTAATATTAAAAGCAGTAAGGCCGGTAAGGCTGCAATAAATGTTGCCGGCACTACTACTAAAAATGCCCAAGGTTCATGCGTGTTGCTCACAAGAAGCAAAAGCATAAATCCTATGATAAATGCAGTGCAAGTACCTATCCATAATCGAAGTGCTAAGTAAGTCATTTTAAAAGTGCTTTGAATTTCAAAGTATCAATACAAAAAAATTTAGCCTATCTGTTGAATCATTTTTTCGAGTGCGGTTAGGTGTGCTTTAAAAGCCTGCTCGCCAAGCGGTGTAATGCGATAGTTGGTGTTGGTTTTGCGACCAATAAAACTCTTTTCAACAGCAATGTAGGCCTGCTCTTCAAGGGTTTTTAAATGACTTGCAAGGTTGCCATCGGTAATTTGTAGCAACTCTTTGAGCTGGTTGAAATTAACAGTAACATTTACCGTAAGGGCACTCATGATTCCTAGCCGAATTCGACTGTCGAATACTTTATTTAAATGTTCGATTGGGTTCATAGTATTTGGCCAGCGTTGGGTGAATAACTGTGGTTACGTTCGTATTTTAACCACATGATGGCTCCATAAACAATATGGAGGATACCGAAACCGGCGGCCCAAAAGTACAATCCTTGGCCTATGTACAATAAATTGATGCAGCCTAAGATTAATTGTCCGTACCCTAGCCACCGCACCTCGTGTAGTGTGTATTTGCTAGCATTCACCAGTGCTAAACCATAGAAAATTAAGCAGCCTGGTGCAATGAGGCCGTAGGCTTTGTTTTGAATGAGTGCTAATAAATAAATGCCACCCGCTAGCATGGGCACACTAGTATTAATGAGTAATCTACGAGCTTGGGTACCCCACAAAGGCACATTGGTTTTTTGGCTCCGTAACCATGTGAAAAAAAATGCAGTAACAAACGCACCTATGAAAGTTGCCGTTGCTATGATGAATAGCTTGTTGCCCATAAAATCGGTAAGATTTACTTGCGTAAATGAAGATGGCGCTTCTTCGTAAGCATGTCGAAGTTGTGCAGCTACCTTGTTAGGTGAGGCACTGTGAATTACTTGATAAGCTTGCCATGCACCAATCAGGGCACAAATGCCGGCAGAAATGCCACTCAGTCCGCTTAAGCTGATAAAGCGACTACTTTTATCCATCATTTGCCGAATGTTTTGTAAGGCATCTACTGGCGAGAGGTTGCTATCCATAAAAGTGCTTTGTGTTGCAAAGTAATAAGTATTGTTTGTTAATAATAGTATAAATGCGATTTTTTTCGTTAAATGGTTGCGGCGAGCATAGGAACACCATTTAGGTAACAGATGTTGCAGAACACTGGGAGCTACTATTTACCGCAAGGAATGTATACGTACTATTAATGGGGAATCTGTACTGAATAAACAAGGACAAACGTTTAATTTTCAGGTGCAGAACGAATGAAAATGTAGTATAGCTTACGTAAAGGTTATCAATACAAAAGCTCCATTTAATATTTTTAAATGGAGCTTTTGTGTTAAATGTATATGGCTATGGATTTATGGTATAAACGCTTCTTTTATTTTAAGTAAATGTTTATGGTTTTCAGCAAGTTTCCTGTGTAATTCATGATCTTCAGTACTTAAAGTAGGCGTACCTGTTGCGATTGCGTTGTAAGACCATAAAGAAGTCGAATCAACTCGTCCGTATTGATATATGTCATTTGCAAGGCTGCTAGCATTACTATAACCAGCATTTTGTAGGGCAAGTAAAGCGTAATACAAAACTGTATAACCACTATATTTTGATTGTATTAATGCTTCAATATGTTTCTCAGTTGCTGTTTTGTAGGTTGTATTTTGCGGATTTTGTTGGAGTAAACCAATCAAATCTTTACTTGACAAAATGTAGTAAGAAAGTAGTTGCTTAGATGTGATATCTAATTGATTAAAATTGGTGTTGTAAATATTGTTTAAACAATCCCATTTACAATTGGCATCTTTTAATAGGGAGTCGATTTTATAATCGGCAACAAAATTCTCCATTTCATTAGAAGTACTGCCATCTAAACATAGTGGCTGCAATTGGTAGGGCGTACCTCCTCTTTGTAAATTGCTAGATTTGGCAGGTTTAGTAACCTCAATCTCTGAAATACGCTCATTTTTGCAACTCCATATAAAGATTGAAGTTGCTAATATTAACAATGTATGTCTGCTTGTCATTTTGAATAATTTAAAGTGTGTATGTTATTTTAGCATTGTATATCTGTTACATGTTCTAATTCTCCTCGCTCAATTACACTAACTCGTCCATTTACCCTGATGCTATGTGTAAATCTTACTGTAGTATTTTCATGGTCTGCGAGCCATGCTTTTCCACAGGTACTATTATTAGGTTGCTCCCAATGGTAACTCATTAACGTTGTTACGTTACCTACAGTACCTAAATTACATCCTAGAGAACACCTTTTAGCAAATGTTGGTACAGCTAACGCTGTTAAGGCAATAAAAGCCAGTGTTTTTTTCATATTTTAGTTTTTTAATTTGTTATACAAATGTATTTTTTTTTTGAATACAAAATATATTTTTATATATCCTTAGTTTTATTTTTTTTATTTATCTTTTTACCACTTTGTCCGATATTCCATCATATACGCCAACACATTATGGTATGTATTTACCGCAAGGAAAAAATATGGTTAGCAAGGCACTACTTGTTTTGCCCATGTTAGCTTTGCCATATTTGTATTACTTTAGTGCTTATGTCGGAATTGTATACCCTCATTTGGATTGGCATTACCCTACTGTTCATCGGCTTTTTTGCAGGCATTGAAATTGCCTTCATTAGTGCCAACCGCCTCAATATTGAGCTTAAAAAGAAGCAGGGCAAGAGCAGTGCTATCATTTTAAGTCGCTTTATGGAGAAGCCAGCCTCCTTTATTGGTACCTGTTTGGTGGGGCTAAATATTTTTCTGGTAGTTTATGGCCTGCTCTTTAGCAGTATTATGGATTCGTTATGGGTGCCTGCAGGGTTAGAAAATTATTATTATCTCAAATTGGCTTTCAATACACTTGTATCTACGTTTATCGTTTTGTTGGTAGGTGAGTTTTTCCCAAAAGCGCTGTTTCGTGCTAAAGCCGATAGCTTTTTAAGCTTTTTTGCGCCTTTAGTGAACTTGTTTCATAGCTTATTTTATCCTATAGCTAGCGTGTTTGTAAGCTTGAGTGAAACTATCTTGAAATATCTATTTAATGTTCGTATGCGTGAAAGCAGCGAACCATTCTCAAAAATTGATTTAGAGCATTTTTTCCAGCAAACAAAAGAGCTCGACGACGATAACCAAGAGCTTAACACCGAACTGTTTGAGAATGCTTTGAGCTTACCAACAGTTAAAATTAGGCAGTGCTTGGTACCGCGTACCGAAATTGAAGCCTTGCCCATTACGACACCTATGAACGAAGTACGTAAGCGTTTTATTGATACCAACCTCAGTAAAATTGTTGTGTACGAAAATAGTATTGATGAAATTGTAGGGTATGTGCATCAGCTCGATTTATTAAAACGCCCAACCGATATTCAGAGCATCTTACACCCTATCATTGCAGTGCCCGAAAGTATGAGTGCTACCGATTTAATCACCCGTTTTTCTAAAGAGCGAAAAAGTATTGCATGGGTAGTAGATGAGTTTGGGGGTACCAGCGGAATTGTTACCATGGAAGATGTGCTTGAAGAAATTTTCGGCGACATTAAAGATGAATACGATGTAGAAGAATTTGTAGAAAAGCAAATTGCCGAAAACGAATACATTTTTAGCGGTCGCCTCGAAATTGATTACCTCAACGAAAAGTACGATTTCGATTTTCCTAGCGATCAAAGTGAAACTTTAAGCGGTTATATCATCAACGATCACGAAACCATACCCAAGCTGAAAGAGCGGATTATCATTGGCGATTACGAGTTCGATATCCTCAATGTAAGTGATACACGTATAGAAATGGTAAAGGTGAAGTTGTTAAGATAACACCTAGCACACTTTTAAGCCAACGCTACCACTATCTTTGCCGCCATTTATTAGCAACTCTAGTACAATCGCATGGCCGGTATTTTCAACAGACGTAATAGCAATAGCACTGCTGCCGAAATGAGTTTTGTAGACCATCTCGAGGCATTGCGCTGGCATGTACTACGTTCTTTCATTGTAGTGTTGGTAATTGCAATACTCTGCTTTATTAACATGAAATGGCTTTTCGAAAATATCATTGCAGGTCCTATCAATCCAAACTTTATTAGTTACAAAGCACTCTGCGATTTTAGTCATTGGATACATGCCGGCGAAGCCTTGTGTATGCCGCCCATTAAGGTATCGATGCAAACCACCACTTTCGGTGGACAGTTTATGAGTAGCATTACCATTGCTTTTGTATCAGGCTTTATTATTGGCTTCCCTTATATTTTTTGGGAGTTTTGGCGTTTTGTGAAACCCGCACTTACACCCAAAGAGCTTAGTGGAACCCGTTTTGCCATTTTTTGGGTGTCGTTGTTCTTTTTCATGGGGGCATCGTTCGGATATTTTCTATTAGGGCCATTCACCTTCAATTTTCTCGCCAACTTCAATTTGGGTTTCATGATAGAAACTAAACCCACCATCAACGATTATCTCGATAACCTTATTAATATCATCATTGGTTGTGGTTTGGCGTTTGAGTTGCCAGTATTGGCACATGTACTTACCCGCATTGGCCTTATTACTCCCAACACTTTAAAAGAAGGTCGCCGCTTTGCCATTGTAATCATGTTGGTGGTAGCCGCCATTATTACCCCAAGCCCCGATTGGATGAGCCAAATGTTGGTTTTCATACCACTATTTTGTTTGTATCAGCTAAGTATTTGGGTAAGCCGCAGGGCATACAAAGACATGGAGAAGAAAGAAAAAGAAGAGTGGAGTTAAGATAAAAATGCCGCCTTACGGCAAATGATGATGCACGCCCTATCTTTAGCTTCTAACTTAATCGCTATGGCTACATCGCAACAGCTGACGCAACACTTACAACAAGTTTTTTTCGGCGGTAATTGGACCTGTTCTTGCCTGCAAACACAACTCGAAGATGTTACTTGGCAAGAGGCAATTGCACCCAACCCATACGGCAACAATATTGCCACACTTACCTATCATATCGGATATTATGTAGATGCCATCATACCCGTACTTCAAGGTGGCGAACTAATAGCGAAAGATGCACATAGCTTCAACCATCCACCCATTACCAATGCACACGATTGGAATCAGTTAGTACAACATATTTGCAATAGGGTCATTGTGTTACAGCAGTTGGTGCATGCCTTGCCAGATACTATTTGGGATGAAACTTTTGTAGCGCCACAATATGGTACCTACTACCGCAACATTTTGGGGTTAATAGAACACACGCATTACCACCTCGGACAAATTGCACTCATCAAAAAAATCATTCGTAATACACATGTTACACTTACGTAAATGGATAGTTGTAGTAATGCTGTTGTTAGTAGTAGCTGTTGCAGCATCGGCTCAGAAAAATCCATCAACCACCATCCAAAGTTTATTGCAGCAGCAAGCAACTGCCTGGAATCGAGGCAATATCGAAAGTTTTATGTCTATTGCTTATTGGAATGACGATTCACTCATGTTTATTGGTAGTCGTGGACCTACCTACGGATATGCTGCTACTTTAGCCAACTATA
>DMPB01000039.1:31747-39370 GCA_003456175.1 Chitinophagaceae bacterium
AACTATAAAAAAAGCTATCCCGACACCGCCACTATGGGCAAATTAAGTTTTGAAGTGTTGCAGCTAAAACCTTTGAGTAAAGATTGTTACTTTATGGTAGGTAAGTGGTTTTTACAACGTAGTAAAGGCAATGTCGGTGGTCACTTTACATTAATATGGCGCTACATCAACCGACGTTGGGTAATCGTAGCCGACCATAGCAGTTAGCGTAAGCATTTACCGTAGGGTGCATAATAGGTATTGGCTACTGTTGTTGTAATGTTTCGTAATAATCGGCTGGTGTTGGAATTTTCCAGTCTATTTTGTTTTTCCAGAGTCGTAGTAAGTACAAGGCTAGCCCCAAGCCACTAACAAAAGCAAAACCCCAGTATAAATAATTACCCAAAACGGGTGCTGCTTTTGGAAAGCCCCAACCGAACATGATGCCAACGGTGCAGTTCACCATCATCCAAACGAAGGTTACGAATAAACTCCACCCAATACGTTTAAGAAAGCGTGTAACTTCTGGCTCCATGTTAACTGTAATTTCTGGTAATGTTGTAACCTAACAAGATTGTTGTAGAAAAGTTGTTATTGTAGTAGCAACTCGGCAAAATCTGTACTGTCGCCGTTAAACACATTCATGTCTATAGGGCCAATTACACCATTTACACGGCCTTTTTCGCTGTGTTGCCAAAAATGCCACTCTCTTTGAATGCGTGGTTTTTCGGGCTGAAAGTAGTGGGCTGCCCAAAGTATGTAATCGTTGAAATCGTTACCCAAATAGCGTTCGTAAAAGTTAACATAAGTGTATAAAATGGGGCGTACACCTGTGGCTTGTTCTACTGTTGTTAGCCAAGCTTTCACCTCTTTTCGCATTTTATCGGGCGATACACCATAGAGTTGTTCTATATCTAACACAGGTGGCAGGTCGCCGGGTGCTAAACTTACCGTACGCAAGAAATGCTTGGCTTGGGCTTTGCCATCTTTCGTGGCTAGAAAAAAATGATAAGCACCGCGTACCATACCCGCCTTTTTACTTTCACGCCAATTACGTTCGAACTGTGCGTCGACCTTGCCTAAGCCTTCTGTAGCTTTGATAAAGGCAAAGTGTAGGCGTATATCTTTTTCCCGCATTTGTTGCAGTTTTTTCCATGCAATAAAACCTTGGTATTTGCTTACATCTACACCATGTATTTCGTAGCCCGTGGGTATAGGTATTTGGAAATTTTTATAAACTGCAAATTCTGCTGCGTCGATTGCTGTTTTGCGCCACCACCAATAACCAATACAAGCTCCAGAAAATAATAGTAGTAGCATCCAAACCCACCAGAAGCTGCGTTGCTGCCTTACGATTTTAGAAGTTGTTGGTGTTGCCATATCATTATTAGTACAAATGTGCTTGCATGAGGTTACATGACAAAAAAATGTTGCCTTATCTTCGGCCCATGCCTTATTTCAATTGGAACGATACGGTTAACCTGATTACGAAGCTTACACCAAGCCGCATCATCAACATGGCCAAGGTTTGGAGCAGCTATCAAATCAGTAAGCTTACAGGTAAGCCTATACAATGGGGGCAGCCTATTTCTATATCGTTTGAACCAACAACTAGCTGTAACTTACGTTGCCCAGAATGTCCGAGTGGATTAAGAGAATTCACACGTCCGACGGGCATGTTGCAGCACGATTTTTTTACGGAAACAATCGATCAAATACACCGTAAGCTATTGTACTTGGTGTTTTATTTTCAAGGAGAACCTTACCTCAATCCAAAGTTTTTGGATATGGTGAAGTATGCATCTGCCAAAGGTATTTATACTGCTACTAGTACCAATGCTCATTATTTAAACGATGAACGTGCTAAAGCAACTGTAGAGAGTGGCCTCGATAGGCTTATTATTTCTATAGACGGTACTACGCAAGATGTATATCAATCGTACCGTGTAGGTGGTAAGCTCGATAAAGTGCTTGAGGGTGCTCGCAATATTGTGAAATGGAAAAAGCAACTCAATAGCAAAAAGCCCTTTGTATTCTTTCAGTTTTTGGTGGTAAAACCTAACGAACATCAAATAGAGGATATTAAAAAGTTGGCTGCTGAAATAGGGGTTGATCAAGTGCGTTTTAAAACGGCGCAGGTATACGATTACGAAAACGATCCAAACCAACTGATTCCTACCATCGATAAGTACAGTCGTTACAAAAAGGCTAAAGATGGTACCATGCAGATTAAAAGCGGGTTGAATAACCATTGTTGGCGTTTGTGGAGTGCCAATGTAATTACCTGGGATGGTCTCGTTGTACCTTGCTGCTTTGATAAAGATGCGATGCACCGATTAGGGAATCTAAAAATGCAAAATTTTACAGATATCTGGAAAAACGATAATTATCAACAGTTTAGGAAAGAGCTGATGACGAGCCGTAAGAACATTGATATCTGTGCCAATTGCAGTGAAGGTCTTAAGGTTTGGGAAGAGTAATAAATTTCAGTCAATATCAACATTTACCGTAAGGTAAATTACCGATTACATTTCGTGAAGTATCCTTTGTTGTTGAACTTTTATTTGTTATTTTAGCCATAATAACACACAATCCAATTCCCCCCATTCGGTTGGTGTAGCCAAAACTACTTCTGTATGGGTATTGAAAAAGACATTCAGCAAAACAGCTTTCGTAATGCCTTTCAAAAGGTAATGATCAACGTGTTGTACACGCATACTTGGTTAGCGGAACATGTGAAGCAATTTTTAGCCAAAGAAGATATTACGCCTCAGCAATACAATATTCTCCGCATTTTGCGTGGTAGTAAAGAACCCCTCAGTACCCTTCAAATTAGGGCTCGCATGCTCGATAAAATGAGTGATACCAGCCGCATTGTAGATCGTATGGTATCGAAACAACTGGTATGCAAAAAAGCGAATCCGCTCGATAAACGTTTGGTAGATGTAACCATTGCAGCACAAGGGTTAGCAGTGCTTGAAAGGCTCGATGCTATTAACCACGAGTTAGATAGTGTGGTGAGTAATCAGTTAAGCGAACAAGAGTGCGAACAACTGAGTAGCCTGCTCGATAAAATGAGAGGTAATAATACCAAACGTAGGCTCGTATCTTAGCGGCATCATGAAGTTAAGATTGCCCAAAAAATTACAAACACTATCATGGTTTGCTATTGCCGTGATAATATGTTTATGCTGTAACCTTACGGTAAATGCTCAGCCGAAATTTGAATTTAGAGCTGTATGGATAGCTACCGTTGAAAACATTGATTGGCCTAGCAAAAGAACGCTAAGCGTTGAACAACAAAAAGCAGAGTTTATTCGCATACTCGATTTGCATCAACGCAATGGCATGAATGCAATCATTATGCAGGTTCGTCCCACTGCCGATGCATTTTACTCGAGCGCTTTAGAACCTTGGAGCGAATATTTAACCGGCACGCAGGGTAAGCCACCAACACCTTTTTACGATCCGCTGCAGTTTATGATTGAAGCAACGCATCAACGTGGTATGGAATTTCATGCATGGTTAAACCCTTACCGAGCTGTTTTTAACGTGAGTAAAAGTTCGGTAGCGCCAACACATATTACCAAAGTGCATCCTGATTGGTTTATAACATTTGAGGGCAAAAAGTACTTTGACCCCGGTGAGCCAGAGGTATTAAAGCATGTAGCTCGTGTAGTAAAAGATATTGTGAGCCGTTACGATGTTGATGCCATACATATGGATGATTATTTTTATCCGTATCGGGTGCCTGGGAAAGATTTTCCTGATCAAAAAAACTATGCGAAATACCCACGTGGTTTAAATAAAGACGATTGGCGTAGAAGCAATTGCGACAGCATTATTAAGTTATTGCATGAAACCATTCGTAACGAAAGGCCTACGGTTAAGTTTGGAATTAGTCCGTTCGGAGTTTGGCGCAATTCAAGTAAAGATCCGATGGGTAGTAACACAAAAGCCGGACAAACCAATTACGACGATTTATATGCAGATATTCTGCTATGGATGCGTGAAGGTTGGATTGATTATGTAGTACCACAATTGTATTGGGAAACAGGCCACAAACTGTGCGATTACGAAACCCTAACCCAATGGTGGGCCGAACATAGTTACGGCAAGCATGTATACATTGGGCATGGTATTTATAGAGCCGGTACCACAAGTACTTGGAAAGATAGTAACGAAATTCCTAAACAAATTAACATTGCTCGTAATACACCTAATGTACATGGTAGTGCTTATTTCAGTAGTAAAACTTTCGAGAAAAATCCTATGGGTTGGAACGATTCGTTGCAGCAAGTATATTACCGCTATCCGAGTTTAGTACCGCCGATGCCTTGGATAGATAGCGTGCCGCCGCCAGCACCTCACTTACAACAACCTAAAGAGAAACATCTCACCGCTACGGGTGTTACAATTAAAGGAACTGTAAATGATACAACGGAACAGGTGGTTTGTAAGTTAGTGCTGTATTATAACGATGATTTGAGTAGTTTATACCGTACACCACGAACAATTAAGGTGATCAACGATAATCAAAAAGAGGTGGATATTAGTTTGATATTTGAGCAGCTACCAGCCTCGTGGGAGCGTTGTTTTATTGCTACAACTATTGTAGATATTGAAAACAATGAGAGTGCACCAAGTAATACCATTCAGCTTATTAAAACCGATAAAGGTTGGTCGCTTGCGAAAAATAAATAAGTAATACTTACGTAAATGATAAACGCCGAAGTAAGCTTTTACTTCGGCGTTATTTATTTTACCGTAAGGTGTGCCTTACATGTTACGGCGGTATTGCCCACCAACTTGATAGAGTGCATTGGTAATTTGTCCGAGGCTACAATACTTTACTGTTTCCATTAATTCGGCAAAAAGGTTGCCATTATTAATAGCCACTTGTTGTAAGCGTTGCAACATATCGGCCGATTTATTTTGGTTACGTTTATGAAATGCAGCAAGGTTTTGGATTTGTTGCTCTTTTTCTTCTGTAGTGCTACGAATTACTTCAGCAGGTAATACTGTGGGGCTGCCGTTTTTATTCAAAAACGTATTCACACCAATTATAGGTAAGTCGCCTGTATGCTTCAGGTGCTCGTAGTATAAACTTTCTTCTTGAATTTTATTACGCTGATACATGCGTTCCATTGCCCCGAGTACACCACCACGTTCTGTAATGCGGTTGAATTCAGTCATCACGGCTTCTTCTACTAAATCGGTTAATTCTTCAATAGCAAAGCTGCCTTGAATAAAGTTTTCTGTTTTAGCACTGCCCAACTCTCGGTTTATAATGAGCTGTATAGCCATGGCACGGCGAACGCTTTCTTCGGTAGGTGTGGTGATAGCTTCATCGTAAGCATTGGTGTGCAAGCTGTTACAGTTGTCGTATATGGCGTACAATGCTTGCAGGGTAGTACGTATATCGTTAAAATCAATTTCTTGTGCGTGCAGGCTTCGGCCGCTGGTTTGAATATGATATTTTAACTTTTGGCTACGATCGTTGCCTTTGTATTTATACTTCATGGCCTTGGCCCAAATACGGCGAGCAACTCTTCCTATAACACTATACTCCGGATCCATGCCATTGCTAAAGAAGAAAGAGAGGTTGGGTGCAAAATCATCGATATGCATGCCTCTGCTGAGGTAGTATTCCACAAAAGTGAAGCCATTGGCAAGTGTAAATGCGAGCTGCGTAATTGGGTTGGCGCCAGCTTCGGCAATATGGTAGCCACTAATACTTACGCTATAAAAATTTCGCACCTTTTGTTCAATAAAATAAGCTTGCACATCGCCCATGAGTTTAAGGGCAAATTCAGTACTGAAGATGCAGGTGTTTTGAGCCTGATCTTCTTTTAGTATATCGGCTTGTACGGTACCTCGTACTTGTTGTAAAGCTTGTGTTTTGCATTGTGCATACACATCGGCAGGTAATACCTCATCGCCACTGAGGCCAAGTAATTGTAAGCCTAATCCGTTGTTGCCTTCGGGTAAGCGTTCTGGTGCTAATGGGTTGTAATAACTAGGGCGTGGTAACTGTGCATACTTTGCAGTTGCATAAGCTTTCACCTGATCCCACAAGCCGAGTTCGGTAATCTTTTTTTCGCACTGTTGATCAATGGCAGCGTTCATGAAAAATGCCAATATAATTGGAGCCGGACCATTGATAGTCATGCTAACCGATGTGTTAGGAGCACATAAATCGAAACCGCTGTACAATTTTTTGGCATCGTCAACTGTAGCAATGCTTACACCGCTATTACCAATTTTGCCGTAAATATCAGGGCGGTAGGCAGGGTCTTCACCGTAGAGTGTAACGCTATCGAAGGCTGTACTTAAGCGTTTGGCAGGCTGGCCCATACTAACATAATGAAAACGCTTATTGGTACGCTCAGGGCCGCCTTCGCCGGCAAACATACGAGTAGGGTCTTCGCCGGCACGTTTCAACTCAAATACGCCTGCTGTATATGGAAATTCACCCGGTACGTTCTCTTGCATTTGCCAACGCAGTATATCGCCCCAATCTTTATATCTGGGTAATACTACTTTTTTGATGGTTGTGCCACTTAAAGAGGTGGTAGTAAGCTCTTGGCGAATCGTTTTGTCGCGTACCTGATATTCAAATACAGGGTTGTTGTACTTGTGCACTATTTGTGGCCAAGCCTCAATTAAAGCTTTACATTCAGGATGAAGCTGGCGTTCAAAGTGCGTTTGCATTTGCCGTAAGGCACTAATATCGCTCATGCCAGGTTCGCTAATAACGCCATTAATTTGGTATAGCTTGCTGGCAATGGTGCACTGCTCGGTAACCCAAGTGTCGTAACGTTTGGCCTCTTCTGCAATTTCGCTGAGGTAGCGAACGCGGCTTGGTGGTATTACCGATTGGTTCACTTTGGCTGTTTCTGAAAAGGTAACATCGCCTAGTGTTAAGTTGGTTTTTTCGCTGAGTTTGGCAATGAGTATGGAGAAGAGTTGGTTCACACCATCGTCGTTGAATTTGCTGGCCATGGTGCCTACAATTGGTAGCTCTTCATCTTTAGCCATCCAAAGTTGATGATTGCGTTTGTATTGCTTGCGAACATCGGCAATGGCATCGAGTGCACCCGCTTTATCAAATTTGTTAATGGCAATTACATCGGCATAATCGAGCATGTTTATTTTCTCAAGTTGACTAGCGGCGCCGTATTCTGGTGTCATTACATAGAGGCTTACGTCGCAGTAGTCGAGAATGCTTGCATCGCTTTGTCCAACCCCAGCACTTTCCAACACAATTAAATCGAAACCTGCCTTACGGCAAATGTCTAAAGCTTGCTGTACTGCTCCACTCAATGCTGTATTATCATCGCGGGTAGCAAGGCTACGCATGTATGCTCTTGGGTGGCTGATGCTATTCATACGGATACGATCGCCAAGCAGGGCTCCCCCGGTTTTTTTCTTAGATGGGTCTACCGATATTACGGCAATGGTTTTATCGGTATAGTGATTTAAAAACCTGCGAACAATTTCATCTGTAACAGAGCTTTTGCCTGCACCACCCGTACCTGTAATGCCTAATACTGCGCTAGTTACTGTTGTTGTAGGTGTTAGTTCTGTAACAATAGGTGTGTAATCATCGCCATTTTCAGCTAAAGAAATAGCTCTTGCAAT
>DMPB01000039.1:39613-39885 GCA_003456175.1 Chitinophagaceae bacterium
GCAATACGGCGAACATCTTTTGTTTCATTGAGGGGCAACTTACCGTTCCAACTGTGTGTGGTGGTTAGTAGTTGCTTGCTGCGTTCAATAACATCTTCAATCATACCTTCTAAGCCTAGTTGGCGGCCATCGTCGGGGCTGTAGATACGTGTAATACCGTAGTTGTGTAGTTCTCTGATTTCTTCTGGTAGTATGGTGCCACCACCGCCACCAAATATTTTAATATGGCCACAACCGTTTTGATCGAGTAGGTCTTTCATGTATTTGAAAAA
>DMPB01000039.1:40121-41292 GCA_003456175.1 Chitinophagaceae bacterium
TCTTTCATGTATTTGAAAAACTCAACGTGGCCTCCCTGATAGCTCGTAATTGCAATCGCATGAGCATCTTCTTCAATAGCTGCCTCTACAATTTCGTGTACACTTCTATTGTGCCCAAGATGAATGATTTCGGCACCTTTGGCTTGCATAATTCTCCGCATGATGTTGATAGCAGCATCATGACCGTCGAAAAGACTCGCAGCTGTTACAATACGTACTTTGGGTGTTACGGTAGTAGTCATGTATCTATTTGAATTTCGCGGCAAAAATACAACATTGCTATCCATTGTGAACGATTGTTAGTTTTCGTAAAAAAGTTCGCCATTTCAAGCTTGTTATTGTACTTTTCCAGAAACCTGATGTATGCAATTTCATGCCAATGCCCAGCAACTCGATAATGGTTATACTGTGGTTACTTTAAGTAGTTCAGCGCCGAATAATAGTGTAACCATTTACAGCAATGGCGCTTTTTTAAATGCTTGGGAAGTTACTACCGCTAACGGAGAACCGCTACACGTTATCGACGGATATCCAACACAAGAATTGTCGATTGAACCTGAGGCTCAGTTTTTTAAAAGTAGCAAGTTGGCACCTTTTGTTTGCCGTACCTACAACGGTACCTATCAATGGCAGGGGCGTGGGTACAAGTTCAATAAGTTTTATTTGAATGGTAGTGCCTTGCATGGGTTGTTATACGATGCACCTTTCACATTGGTAAGTTATGGCGCTATGCAGCAAAAAGCATGGGCAAGTTTTGAGTATCATTATCAGGGAACAGATCCGGGTTATCCTTTTGCTTTTACTATGCATGTAACCTATCAGTTACTGGCCAATCAAGAATTGCAGTTAATAACACATATCACCAATCATAGCGAAGTAGATATACCTTTCGCTGATGGTTGGCATCCGTATTTCACCTTAGGTGGTTTGGTGAACGATTATATATTACAAGTACAAGCGGTGCAGCAATTAGCCATGAACGAAGCGGTTATACCAACAGGTAGCTTTACTACTCCTGCTTTTGTATCACCAACCAAGCTGCACCATCAGCATTTAGACGATTGTTTTGAGGTAACGCCCGATGCTACTACACCTGTTTGTATTGTACAAGGCGGTGCTGCAACCTTACGTATTGTTACCAACGACTATAAGTATTTGCAAGTGTACACCC
>DMPB01000039.1:41509-41715 GCA_003456175.1 Chitinophagaceae bacterium
ATTTGCAAGTGTACACCCCCGACCATCGGAGTTCGATAGCTGTAGAAAATTTATCGGGTGCTCCCGATTGTTTTAATAATGGCATTGGCTTACAACAGATTGCACCAGGTGTAGGTGTTAGCTATACTACGACGTATCAAATAACATAGGCGTTCTATCATCAGAACGCCTATGCTATTTACCGCAAGGTATTTGTTACGGCTAAC
>DMPB01000039.1:41973-52711 GCA_003456175.1 Chitinophagaceae bacterium
TACGGCTAACTTTATTCGAAATTGGCAATCATGCTAATTTCAACATTTACGCCCTTAGGTAGGCCACGCACAGCAACGGTTTCACGAGCTGGTGCTGTATCACCAAAAAAGCTTCCGTATACTTCATTCACATCGGAGAAATAAGCCATGTCGGTTAAGAAGATAGTTGTTTTAGCCACATGACTAAAGCTTAGACCAGCCGCTGTTAAAATGGCTTGTAAGTTAAGCATACACTGTTGTGCCTCTGCTTTTGGGTCGCCAACAATGAGCTCGCCTGTAGCAGGTACCAATGGAATTTGTCCGCTAATAAACAAAAGATTACCAGCTCTAACACTTTGGTTGTAAGGCCCAATGGGGGCTGGTGCATGAGGAGTATTAATGATTTGATTTGGCATATCGTTCACAATTTGAATGGCAATTTGCAGTATTTGCGTAAAGCTGCCAACTTTACCTTTGTGCCCCAAATGAAACACATGACTATTGCCATTTATGCCAACGAGTTGCAGCAGCAAGTTCTAACACAAAAATTTACCGAAAGGTATACGGTACAATTCTGTAACAGCTTCGCGGCTTTGGCTACATGTGAAGCGAGTGTGTATATTGATCTGTATTTCGACGAGCATTTACAACGGCTCGATAAGCCACATGCATGGGTGTTAGCACAGGCACTTACTGTTACCAATGAACAACTGCCCACCAATTATATTAGAATCAATGGTTGGTACGGTTTGCTACAGCAACCTGCTTTGCAGGTGTGTATACACCTTGCGGTAAATGCCGATGCACAAGCACTGATCAACAACTTAGGTTGGAAACCATTGGTTTGTCCGGATATTGTTGGCCTTATCAGTGCAAGAAGCATTGCCATGATTATCAACGAGGCATACTTTGCTTTAGCAGAAAATGTTGCCACCAAAGCCGATATTGATATTGCTATGCAACTTGGTACCAACTATCCGTTCGGGCCATTTGACTGGAGTGAAAAAATAGGGTTGCAGCAGATACATCAATTATTGTTGGCATTAGCAGCAACCGACGATCGTTATGCACCAGCACCTGCATTAATCCAAGCCTTATCATAGTTTCATGCAATCAATTTTACTGCATATACACACAGCTACAGAACAAGCTTATGTTGCATTGAGCAAAGGAGATACATTGTTAGGAGAGCGTTCTAATAATGACAGTAAGCAACACGCTGCATTCTTACACGTTGCAATAGCAGAACTGATGCAATCGCTTTCAATGTCTATGTCGTCGATAGATGCAATTAGCATTAGCAATGGGCCGGGTAGTTATACAGGACTACGCGTAGGGCTTGCTGCTGCCAAAGGCATGTGTTTTGCCTTACAAAAGCCTTTGATAGCATTGAATACATTAACAGTAATGGCTGCTGCCATGCAACAATGCTTGTATCAAAAGCAATACACTATGCCTAGCGGTTTGCTATGTCCCATGATAGACGCAAGAAGAACAGAACTTTTTATGGCCGGCTACAATGGAGTGCTAGAACCATTATTGGAGCCTTCGGCTATTGATATGCGTGATAATGACACATTGGAAAGATTGCTCAGCAAAGGAGATAACATATTTGTATTTGGAAGTGGTGCACAAAAATTTGCTGATTTTTTCCATCATTTTAACATTAATATGATACAAGATGCGTCACTTGTTTTGGCACAAGTGCAGTTGGCTTTAAATGCCTATGAAAAAAGCCTTTTCGCCGACGTTGCCTATGCCGAACCTTACTACCTTAAACAAGTATATATTTCTGGTAGACATTAAAATCTTATAATAATTATTTAAAAGTTTGGATTAAAGAAATGTTTGCATATATATTTGCCCGTCAGCATTTCTTAATAACTCAAAATTTTTCATCATGGCTAGTTCATTAAACAGCTTTAGCATTACAAATCCTGCAGATAAGAGCAGCGTACGTATTGATACTGTAGCTAGTAAAAAAGCCGCTCTAACTTTAAGAGCTCTAAACCACAAGTTGCGTCAGCAAATGATCAAGTTGATCGACGACAACAAACAAATGCCAGTTACTCAGATTTATGTTAAGCTTCGTTTAGAGCAATCTGTTGCTTCTCAACACTTAGCAATACTTCGTCGTGCTGAGTTGGTTGAAACTCGCCGCGATGGTAAGTTCATTTTCTACACTGTTAATTATGCTCGTATTAAAGAGGTAATGAAGTTTGTAGAAGATCTTACTAAAAAGTAATTCAGGCACACCCCGCAATTCTTTAACCTTTTGGCTTGTTACCGTATGGTATATTTGCCAAAAGGTTTTTTCATGTATATACAACAATTATACACCAACTGCTTAAGTGAAGCAGCTTATTACATTGAAAGCAATGGCGAAGCGGCCATCATAGACCCACTACGCGATATAGATGCTTACTTGCAATTGGCAAAAGAGCGTAATACAACCATCAAGTACATTTTTGAAACGCATTTTCATGCCGACTTTGTAAGTGGTCACCTCGATTTAAGCAAAGCAACAGGGGCGCCCATTATTTATGGACCGAATACAGTTACGCAATTCCCAGTAACTGTTGCTACAGATGGGCAAATTTTTCCATTAGGTAATATTAGTTTCAAAGTATTACATACGCCGGGTCATACGATGGAAAGTAGTTGCTATCTCTTGCTCAACGAACAAGGTGAAGCCGATGCTATTTTCACAGGCGATACATTGTTTGTTGGCGATGTAGGAAGGCCCGATTTGGCTCAAAAAGGTGCCGATTTAACGATGGAAGATTTAGCTGGTATTTTATACGATAGCTTGCAAAACAAAATCATACCCTTGGCCGATCATGTGAAAGTATATCCAGCACACGGCCCAGGTAGTAGCTGTGGCAAAAACTTAGGTCCGAATACACATAGCACTATTGGCGAAGAAAAAGCTACCAATTATGCGTTACAGCCACAGTCAAAAGCTGAATTTGTAAAAGCAGTAACAGAAGGCTTGCAAGCACCACCGCAGTATTTCCCTATCAATGCTATGATTAACAAGCAAGGTTACGAGGCATTAGATGCAGTGATAGCAAAAGGTATGCAGCCGCTTGATATTGCAGCTGTAAAACTGCTCATGAAAAAAGATAATGTACTACTACTCGATACACGAAAAGCAACCACCTTCACGCAAGGGTTTATACCAAGTAGTATCAGTATTGGTTTAGAAGGCCGCTTCGCAGAATGGGCGGGCAGCTTGTTACCTTTCGATGTTACACTCGTACTTATTACTGAGCAAGGCAAAGAGCAAGAAAGTATTGTACGATTGGCACGGGTTGGTTTCAGCAATTTTGCAGGTCATGTGGCTGGTGGTTTTGAAGCTTGGCAAGCAGCCGGTGAACGTATCGATATGATTATTGATGTGGAAGCCGATGAAATGGCAATGGACTTACCTTTTGATGATAATTTAGTGGTGCTAGATGTACGTAAAGAAGTGGAATATGCCGATGGCCATGTGAAAGATGCTGTGAATATTCCTTTACATACCTTAACAGATCCTGGAAGCATGTCGCAAATTGAAGATACTGATAACTTGTATGTGCATTGTGCAGGGGGGTATCGTAGCGTAATTGCAGCAAGCATGCTTAAGAAGCAGGGTATTCACAACCTGCGTAATGTTTTGGGTGGTTGGAACAGTATTAAGCAGCAAGAAAAAATTACAATTGAAAAAGAAAAGGCAGTACTTAACTAAATGCGTTTTCATTTGCCGTAAGGCATTTTTATAAGCATATAAAAGGGGCTTTAAAGCCCCTTTTTTGTATTATAACCTTGCGGTAAATGAACGTTCAATCAACGAATCATTACAATAAATGATTGTCGAGCAAATAACGAGCTATTTGTACTGCGTTGGTAGCTGCACCTTTACGAAGGTTATCACTTACTATCCACATATTGAGGGTGTTAGGTTGCGTTTCATCTCTACGTAAGCGGCCTACAAAAACCTCATCTTTCTCATGTGCCCACAAAGGCATCGGATATACTTGTGCAGCTACATCATCTTGCAACACCACACCAGGAGCATTGCTTAATAAATTACGTACTGTAGCAATATCAAAGTCTTGTTCAAATTCAACATTTACGCTCTCGCTGTGGCCACCCATTACAGGGATGCGAACAGTAGTGCTAGTAACTTTAATATTGTTGCTGCCCATAATTTTTTGTGTTTCCAAAATCATCTTCATCTCTTCTTTCGTGTAGCCATTTTCTAAGAATACATCTATTTGCGGAATCACATTCAAATCAATGGGGTATTTGTATGCCATTGGGTAATCGGCTGCTTTATTGCGTTCTCCCATTAATTGTTCTACTGCTTTAACGCCAGTTCCGGTGACACTTTGATAGGTACTTACTACAATTCTTTTAATGGTATATGCCTGATGTAGTGGTTGCAGTGCTACCACCATTTGTATGGTACTACAGTTGGGGTTGGCAATAATAAAATCGTCTTTAGTGAGTACATGTGCATTCACTTCGGGTACTACTAATTTTTTGGTAGCATCCATACGCCAGGCACTACTGTTGTCAATTACCTTAATGCCTGCTGCTGCAAATTGTGGTGCCCATTCCAACGAAGTACTGCCGCCTGCACTGAACAATGCAATTGCGGGCTTTGCATTAATGGCATCTTGCATGCTTACAACATGGTATGTTTTGCCCTGAAATTCAATGGGCTTACCTACCGATTTTTCAGAGGCAACTGGTATGAGTTCCGTTACCGGAAATTGCTGTTCGGCCAGCACTTGCAACATTTTGGTACCTACTAAGCCGGTGGCACCTACAACGGCTACTTTCATTGGTTTTTGTTTTTTTGCTTGCTTTATAAAAAAAGCCCTCCGTTGTTGGAAGGCTCTATCATATGATGGTACATAAAAGCACAAAGCCTTACCTTCTGGTAATGTTCTGTTTCTTAGTTGCTTTTAGGTAGTTGATTTTCATGACGGTGCGAAAATATTATGTTGGCCTTTACAGGCAAAAAAAATATCATTTTGCTGCATCTTTCCATTGCCAAAGATGTAGGCATGCATAGGTTTTGTAGGGCTCCCATTTCTTTGAAATCGTAAGCATACGTTGTTTCATAGCTTTTTTGTCGGTAGCATCTATTTTGTAAAGTCTACACATGGCTTGTTGAATACCTAGATCGTCAACTGCAAAAACATTTGGTCTTGCCAGGCTAAACATTAACAGCATTTCTATTGTCCATCGACCAACCCCTTTAATAGGAAGTAGTAGTTCAATAATGGCATCCTCAGTGTGTTTGGCCAAAGCGGTATCGGTAATACTATGTTCTAAGCAGTATGCAGCTACATTTTTTACGTAAGTAACTTTTGCATAACTCAATCCAATATTTCTAAGTGCTTCATCCGATAAGGTTAAAACCTTTTTAGGGGAAGGGTTTTTAGTACCACATAGTGTGAGAAAACGTTGGTAAATAACATCGGCTACTTTGGTGCTGAGTTGTTGCCCCATAATACTCCGCATAAGTTGTAGTGGAATATTTTTTTGTAAGGTTAGCGCAGGCAACGGTTCCCGAACAATTGAAGCTAATTTTTTGTCTTTTTGCAAGAAGTGTTGAACGTATTCCATCGATACAAAATAACCAATAAAATGAAGCTACAATAGTTATGTTACGAACGGTACAAATAACAAAAGATGGTAGTGCTACCATTGCCATTCCAGATATGCAGGTAACTTATCACAGCCATCATGGTGCAGTGCAAGAAAGCCGACATGTATTTATTAATGCAGGGCTGATGCATCAGCGCCATCGGCTTGAAATTGAGGTGTTTGAAATGGGCTTAGGTACGGGCCTCAATGCTTTATTAACTTTTGAAATGGCTTTAGCGCAACCATTTACCGTAAGGTACACTAGTATAGAAAAATTTCCCTTACGGGCAAATGAATGGTCGGAAATTGATTACAGCGAATACATTAAAATACCTGATACTAAAGCATGCTTAAACGCCTTACATGAAAGTACTTGGCACGAATGGCACAGATGGCATGCAAAATTTTCGTTGTATAAAATAATGGGCAGTTTGTTAGAAGTTCAGCTGCCAGCGAATACCTATCATGTTATTTATTTCGATGCATTTGCCCCCACGGCACAGCCCGAATTGTGGAGTATAGCTGTTTTTGCAACATGTTTCAATGCTTTGGCAAGCGGGGGCTGTTTGGTAACGTATTGTAGTAAAGGTGTAGTGCGTAGGGCTATGGAATCGGTGGGTTTTTTGGTAGAAAAACTACCTGGCCCACCGGGTAAGCGAGAAATGGTACGGGCAATAAAACCTTAAACCACCGAGAGAAAAGTCCGTTTGTCACATAGATATACCAATGAGCGATAAGGTTGATTATTTTGAGCCAAATACCAAATTTCAGTTATGAAGTTGACGAAGTTTTTCACGGCAGTTGCCTTGTTCGCAAGCACTGCATTGCAAGCCCAAACCGCACCTAAATGGCTGCGCTATGCTGCTATTTCGCCCGATGGTACTACCATTGCTTTTACATATAAAGGCGATATTTACACCGTGCCAGCAAGTGGTGGAAACGCTACCTTACTCACCATGCACGAAGCTCACGACTTTATGCCTGTTTGGAGCCGCGATGGTAAGCAGTTGGCTTTTGCCAGCGACCGTTATGGTAATTTTGATGTGTTTATGATTGCTGCCAATGGTGGAACAGCGCAGCGTATAACCTATCATTCAACCAATGAGTATCCTTATGATTTTACACCTGACGGTAAATTTGTAGTATTCGGAGCTGCTCGTGGAGATGTTGCCAATAGTCGATTATATCCTATAGGTTATATGCCCGAGTTGTACCAAGTTGCTGTAACGGGTGGCCGCCCTAAGCAAATATTAGGAACACCAGCAGAAGATATTCGCTTTAATACGAATGGCACTCAATTTTTATATCACGATAAAAAAGGGCAGGAGAACGCGTGGCGTAAGCACCAAACATCTTCTGTAGCCAGAGATATTTGGCTGTACGATGCTGCCAGTGGTAAGCATACTAAACTAACCAACTTCGCCGGTGAAGATAGAACACCTGTTTTTGCAGAAGGCGATAAAACCATTTACTACCTCAGTGAAGCTAGTGGTAGTTTTAATGTGCATAAAATGGCAGCTAATGGAAGTAATTCACAGCAAGTAACTAAGTTCAAAAAACATCCTGTACGGTTTTTAACGGCAGCGAACAATGGTACACTTTGTTTTAGTTACGATGGTGAGTTATATACCATGCAGCCTAACGGCAGCCCCAAAAAAATAAACATCAATGTAATTGCCGATGCTCATAGTAACAGCGAGCAGTTGGTGCGTGTTAATAGTGGTGGTGGCATTGCTGTGTCGCCTAATGGTAAAGAAGTTGCATTTATTTTTAGAGGCGAAGTATTTGTGAATAGTGTAGAAGGTGGCTTTACCAAACGTATTACTAATACGCCTGAACAAGAAGTAGGTGTACAGTTTGCCCCCGATGGACAATCGCTTATTTATGCTTCGGAGCGTAACAACAAATGGAGTATTTACGAAACTAAACGAGTTCGTAAAGAAGAAGCTTATTTCTTCAATGCTACCTTACTTAAAGAAACGCCTGTACTCGATAATGCTAACGATAATACGCAACCAGTGTATAGTAATAATGGCAAAGAACTTGCCTACATAGAAAATCGTAATCAGTTACGCATTTTGAATCTTGCTACCAAAAAATCGAGAACAATACTATCTACAGCACACATTTTCGCATGGACAGAGAACGATCAATACTTTCAATGGAGCCCCGATGATCAATGGTTATTGTTTGATTATGCAGTACCGGGTAGTGCTGTAGGCGAAGTTGGCTTGGTAAGTGCCGATGGTAGCAAAATTGTGAATCTAACAGAAAGCGGATTTAATGATTATCGTCCACGTTGGGCTATGGGTGGCAAAGCCATGATTTGGCTTAGCAATCGTGATGGCCTACGCGGAGCAGCTATGAGTGGCGGTTCGCAAAGCGATGCCTACGCTATGTTTTTTGCACAAGAAGCATGGGATAAATTCAAACTCACTAAAGATGAAGCGACCTTAGCCAAAGAACTTGAAGAAAAGCAAGCAAAAGCCGATACATCAAAGAATAAAAAAGCATCTAAAGACACTGTTATTATCGATTGGGATGGCTTAGCACAACGTAAATCTAAACTTACCATTCATTCCTCTAGCATGGGTGATGCGCTTGTAAGTAAAGATGGTGAAACCCTCTACTACCTTGCTCGTTTTGAACGGGGCATGAATTTGTGGACTACCAACTTACGTTCACGTGAAACTAAAATGCTAGTACCACTTAATGCAGGTTTCGCAAGTATGGTGTGGGATAAAGAACAGAAAAATATTTTCATTAGTACCGATGGTAGCATCATTAAGTTAGATCCAACCAGCACAAAGCAAGATCGTATTGCCATTAATGGTGAAATGACGGTTGATGTAAACACAGAGCGTCAAGCCATGCTTGATCATGTTTGGCGTAGAACCAAAAAAACATTTTACACCAACACTTACCACGGTGCCGATTGGGATGGCCTCAAGCCCGATTACGATGCTTATATCAGCTCTATTGGTAACACTTACGAATTGGCAGAAATGCTTAGCGAACTACTTGGCGAGCTTAACGTAAGCCACAGTGGCGCTGCTTACAGTAACTTCAATCCGAATGGCGATGTTACTGCATCGTTAGGTGTTATCTACGATGCCAATTACACAGGCGATGGTGTTCGTATCGAAGAAGTAATCAAAGGTGGTCCACTCGATAAAGCAGGCTTCAACATTGCCGCAGGCAGCATTATTGAAGCTATTGATGGCGAAACCATTACGGCCAATACCGATGTAGCACAGTACTTGAATCGCAAGGTTGGAAAGCAAGTATTACTCGCCTTACGGCAAAATGATACGCGTCGCGAAATTGTGGTGAAGCCTGTAAGCTTGGGAGAAGAAAACAATCTTTTATATAAGCGTTGGGTAAAGCGTAATGCCGATGAGGTAGAACGCTTAAGTAAAGGTGCTTTAGGCTATGTACATATCCCAGGTATGAGTGATGGCGTGTTTAGAACAACCTACGAAGAAATGATGGGTAAGTACTTTCATAAACAAGCTATTGTAGTAGATACACGCAACAATGGTGGTGGCGATTTGGTGGCCGATTTAGCAACCTTTCTCAGCGGTAAAAAGTTTATGGATTACACCAACGATATTCGTAGCAATGGTTATGAACCCAATTTCCGTTGGACGAAGCCTAGTATTTCACTAGCCAACGAAGCCAACTATAGCGATGGACATTGCTACTCGTTTATGGTAATTGATCAGCAGATTGGTAAGTTGGTAGGTGCACCCGTGCCAGGCACTTGCTCGTTCGCTGCATGGGAATCGTTAATGGATAGCGGCATACGTTGGGGTGCCCCAACAGTAGGTGTAAAAGCCAACGATGGTCGCTACTTAGAAAATAGTCAAACACAGCCCGATATCTTAGTTTTAAATGCACCAGAACAAGTAGTGAAAGGTGTTGATCAACAACTTGAAGAGGCTGTTAAAGCTTTACTACAAGCGTTGGGTAATAAATAGTATAGGTTATTTACCTTACGGTAAATGATGGATAAGATGTAATCAGCTATATGGGTGGCCTTAGGCCACCCATATAGCTGATTTTTTATTTATATCATGCATAAAATACCAACTTGTTGGTATTTTATGCATGATATGCTCGGTATACTTTTGAAATAAAATTATATTATGATAAAAAGAATACTCATTCAAACTTGTTTTCTTTTATTAATGGCTAACTTGTCTTTTTGTCAAGGCTGGATAAATAGTAGTAACGGTATAGAGCAAAACATGTATCTCTCGGGGGTTTCATTTTCTAATCCATCCAAGGGCTGGTGTGTTTCTTCTAGCGGTGGCCGAATTTTTACAACTAACGATGGAGGCGCTAATTGGTCTAGAAACTTTTTTAGTGATGGCATAGGGTTTATAGGTGTTCAAGCAATCAATGATAGTACGGTTTGGGCAGTACGAGACCTAGGACAGGCCTTTAGAACCACTAACGGTGGAGCATCATGGACTTCTTCGGCAACTGTCGGTTTCCAAGTAATTAGAGATTTTTCCTTTATTTCAGCTGGTACAGGTTGGTTACTTGGAGGTGGTACTGGTGTGGGGTTGTGGAGAACAACCGATAGCGGTAATACCTGGGTTAATCAATCTGGTGGTTGGCCTAATATCTTTCAACTATCTTTGAATGCTGTTTGTTTTGTAGATGCCAATAACGGTTGGGCTGTTGGTAGTAATGGAGTAGTTTTAAGAACATCTAATGGCGGTAGTACTTGGGTACAACAAGCTTCGAACACAACTACTATTTTAAGAGATGTTTTTTTTATCAATAGTACAACTGGTTGGGCAATTGGTGATAATGGCACCATCATTCGTACAAGTAACGGTGGTGCTACATGGACCCCAAGCACTAACGCTGGCACAACCAATGTACTTTTTAGAGTTCATTTTGCATCTTCTATGTTGGGCTGGGCAGTAGGAGAGAATGGTACCATTATTCAATCTACAGACGGAGGAGCTACGTGGGTAAGTTTAATTTCAGGAACAACTTCCCTTTTAAGAGATATTTTTCTAATTAGTCCAAATCGCGGTTGGGCCGTTGGACATGAAAATACTGTGCTGCAATTCGGTAGCGCCACCTTACCTACGAACTT
>DMPB01000188.1:0-1057 GCA_003456175.1 Chitinophagaceae bacterium
CCGTTACAACATCTAATCTAGTAATTAACGATCCCATACCTGCTAATGCATTGGCATTGGTGCATACGGTACAAGCAGGTGAAACACTTTATCGCATTAGTTTTAATCACGGTAAAGTGCCTGTTACTAATATTGCTAAATGGAACAGCATTACTAATAATGCTATTAGTGTCGGGCAACATTTAGTAGTTGCTTATTTGAAGGTTTCGGGTAAACCTAACGGAGCAATTGTTTTTGATGTAGCAACCAACGGTAATACAAGTGTGCCAACAGTTGTTACAGCCATGCCAAGCACGCCAGCTAATCAGCAGCCGGCCACAATACCATCTACATCGCCTACATCAAGTACCAATACAACCACACCACCAACAAGTAGTAATGGTAGCAGCACAACTACCACAACCAATTCCGCTCCATCTACTGCAAATACACTTCCTACTGCAACAACAGCACCTTCTGCTACTACACAAGTAGTAAATACGCCACCTGAAATCGATTATTCGAAGCGTAGTGTAAGTGGTGAAGGTGTATTTGCAAGTTCGTTTGGCAAGGGTGTAGATGGTAGGGATAAAACCACTACCACAGGTATGGCAGCAACTTTTAAAAGTACTAGCGGCTGGACCGACAAGAAATTTTACATCCTAATGAATGATGTACCGCCTGGTCAAATTGTGAAAGTAGCTACAGCCGATGGCAAAACTATTTATGCTAAAGTGCTTTGGAGCATGAAGGATATGAGAGATAGCGATGGCTTGCAGTTTAGAATTTCTAATGCTGCAGCTAGTGCGCTGGGTATAGCAGAAGGCAATAGTAAGTTTACAGTTACGGTTACCTACTTTGAATAATCTCGTATTTCGCAGCATTAGAATGAACTAAGCACAAAGTGTGGATTAGTAATCTGCCTTCATTATTGTGCTGCCCTTATTTTTGCCGTTTATGATGAGCATAGAACCATATATTGGCATTGGTTTATTCATAGCCTTTTGTATTATAATAGTTGTCCAACTGTTTTATTATCTTTTTTTCTTTCGTAGACTCGCTTTTTATAAAGCACCAC
>DMPB01000188.1:1306-3641 GCA_003456175.1 Chitinophagaceae bacterium
CAGTACCAAGAGTATCCGGTAAGCGTAGTTATTTGTGCCCGCGATGAAGCCGATAACCTAACAACACACTTGCCAGGTGTATTATTGCAAGCATATAGAACTACGCATGAGGTGATTGTTGTGAACGATAACTCAGTTGATGAAAGCAAATACTTACTTGAAGAATTCAGAAAAACCTTCAAGCACCTGCATCCTGTAGAGTTAACGCAGGAAGCAAAAATGATACCTGGTAAAAAATTCCCCTTAAGTATGGGTATTAAGTCGGCAAAGTATGAGGTAGTACTTTTAACCGATGCCGATTGTATGCCAGCCTCTGAGTTTTGGATACAACATATGCAAGCTGCGTATAAGCCAGGTATTGATATTGTTTTAGGTTATGGCAGCTACAAGAAAAAGCCTGGCTTATTGAATAAAATCATTCGTTTTGAAACATTTCATACTGCTTTGCAGTATTTAAGTTATGCCCTTGCGGGTAAAACGTATATGGGCGTAGGGAGAAACCTTAGTTATCGTAAAAGTTTATTTTTTAATAACAAAGGTTTTAGCAGTATCAACCAAATACCCGGCGGCGACGATGATTTATTCATCAATATGGTAGCAAAGCCAAATAATACAGCTGTGGTGTTACATCCTGAAGCTTTTACGGTAAGTGAACCAAAACGTACTTGGACGGAGTGGATGCGTCAAAAAACAAGGCATTATTCTGCAAGTCGCTACTACAAAACGTCACACAAGTTGTTACTTGCTGGTTATAGCATTTCGCATGCCTTAGTGTATCCTTTACTAATAGCTTCTGCTATCATGTATTGTTGGTGGATGGCTTTGGCAGCATTTACCGTAAGGTTATTATTACAGGCCATTATTTGGTATAAAGCCATGAAAAAACTCCAAGAAACCGATTTGTGGCCAGCTTTTATTTTGTGGGATATTTGGATGTTTTTGTATTACTTCATTTTCTCCGCCGCTTTATGGAAAAAACCGAAAAACAATTGGAACTAGTTACGAAATACTTTGCAGATTTTACTCCAACGCAATTGGCACAGTTCCATGCGTTATTGCCATTGTACAAAGAGTGGAACGAGAAAATCAATGTTATTAGCAGAAAAGATATTGATAGCCTGTACTTGCATCATGTGTTACATAGCTTGAGTATCGCGGCAGTTATTCAATTTCAACCGGGTACAAAAGTGCTCGATATTGGTACTGGTGGTGGTTTTCCGGGTATACCATTGGCTATTTTTTTCCCCGAAGTGCAGTTTCATTTGGTAGATAGTATCGGAAAAAAACTTAAAGTAGTACAAGCGGTTGCCGATGCTATTGAGTTGAAGAATGTTACTGTACAGCATACCCGAACAGAAGATATTGTAAATCGAAAGTTTCAATTTGCTGTAAGTAGGGCAGTAGCACCTTTGGGCGAATTGTGGAAATGGTGTAACAAATTATTACATAAAGCCGATCAGCAAGATTTGCCGAATGGTTTAATTTGTCTGAAGGGTGGCGATTTGGCACAAGAAATTTTTGAGAGTGGTTTAAAGCCCGGCGTAGTGAATATTCAAAGCCTTTTTCCTGAAGCATATTTCGATCAGAAATACGTGTTGCACGTAGCCCGATAACCTTTAACCAACACCAACATGGCAGGTATTTTTACTATTTCACTCGATTTCGAATTGCATTGGGGTGTGTTCGACAAGCGACCTCGTGAGCAACGCATTACCAACTATAAAAACACAGTGAAGCTAGTGCCACAAATGTTGGCTTTGTTCGAACAATATGGCGTACAAGTAACCTGGGCTACTGTTGGCAGCCTCTATTGTGCCAATAAGCAAGCGTGGGAAGCGGTAAGCCCATCTAAACATTTGCAACCTGCATATCATTTACGTAAGTACTCTGCTTACGATTATGTGAATGAACATAACATTACCCACGAAACTTCAATAGCACACTTTGCTCCCGATATTGTACAACAAATTCCACAATACGAAGGACAAGAATTGGGTACACACACTTTCGCTCATTACTATTGCGTTGAGCCTGAACAAACAGTAGCCCAATTCGATGCCGATTTAAAAGCACATATTGCCGCAAGCGATGCCCTTGGTATGCCGCGGCCAACCTCATTAGTGTTCCCACGCAACCAATATAACGAAGCGTATTTGCAGTGCTGTATTCAAAATGGTATTACGGCCATTCGAAGCAATCCGAATGTTTGGTATTGGAGTGGCGTTAGCGATGCCAATACATCGTTGTTTCGCAAGTTGGTGCGGACCGGCGATGTGTATTTTCCTGTGGGTAAGCAAAGTTGGTATGCACTCGATAGCCTTACGGCAAATGCAAA
>DMPB01000068.1:0-733 GCA_003456175.1 Chitinophagaceae bacterium
GGTTTTTTATTGCCTTACGGTAAATGTGCTATCGCAGGCGCAATGCAAAACATTTATTATAGGTAAAAATGGTGATACCTTAAACTGTACAGATACCAAAGGCTTAAAGCAAGGTAAGTGGGTAATACATGTTGATCCATTAAGAGGTAATCCGGGTTACGAAGAAGAAGGTGAGTTTAAAAACGATAAAAAAGAAGGTATTTGGCGCCGTTACAACCTCATGGGCGATGTTATTGCTATTGAAAATTACCAATGGGGCAATAAACAAGGTACACAACGTTACTACAATATTGCCGGACTTATTAGAGAAGAAAACTGGCGTGCTATTAATCCCGAAAATCCCTACGATACCGTTGCTGTTCCTGACCCATACGATCCAGATAAAATTGAATATCGTATCATTAAAATCGATGGTTCTAGTAGGCAGCATGGGGTGTGGCGGTATTATGAACCTGGTTCTGGTGCCTTACTTCGAGAGGAAACATATTTTATGGGGCAGCCTTACGTAAAAAAGAAAAATGGTGAAATTGGTGTAGCAACTGCCAATACACCAAAGCCAAAAGCCAACACTACTGATTCAACCAAAAAAACAGCCAAGCCTGCAGCCGTAGAACAATGGGAAAAGAAAAATTCGGGTAAGAAAAAAACTACAGTACGCGATGGACGAGCAGGTATGTAAGCTTCGCTTTCTTTTGATTTAACCGAAAAAACAGTCATGCTTATAAGCATGACT
>DMPB01000068.1:948-1368 GCA_003456175.1 Chitinophagaceae bacterium
TGCTTATAAGCATGACTGTTTTTGTTTTGTTACAATTGACTATTTTGTCAACAACCTTAAACAGCTATTCATGAAGTTTCAAAGCAATGCACTCAAAGTGCTCACAATTTTGATTGCCCTTGTAGCATTCGGCTTACAAGCATTTCAAGAACCTAAGCAACAACGCAAGCGAAATTTGAAGGTATTACCAGAAAATATAACAAGAGATAGTTTAGATGCGTTGATGGATTTTTACTGCGAGTCGTTGAAAGTGAAATGCAGTTTTTGCCATGCTCCACGCGAAAACGATCCGAAGAAACTCAACTTTACAAGCGATGCCAAGCCCGAAAAAGAAATTGCTCGCCAAATGATTAACATGACTAACGAACTCAATCGAAAATATTTCACTTTTAAAGAAACCGTTAATACTGGAGCCGTGCA
>DMPB01000068.1:1548-5657 GCA_003456175.1 Chitinophagaceae bacterium
GACTAACGAACTCAATCAAAAATATTTCACTTTAAAAGAACCCGTTAATACTGGAGCCGTGCAAGCCGTAACTTGTAATACATGTCATCGTGGCGAGGCACATCCGGAAGGGAAGCATTTATAACGCTTTGTTATTGTGAATAGTAAGCACTTTTATATTTCGGTTATCCACCTATGATGGCGTAACCCTTTTGGCGTGTAAATTGCCATTTGGCAAATTATGCCCATCAAGTTACGTGTATGGCCAATAAACTAAAATCAAAAACGCCACCGCCGCCTAACCCCGAAGAAATCAAGCCCGAGCAAGAAGAAACGGTTACGGTAGAGGAAGTGGTAAAAGATGAAAGAACGCATAAAATTGCAGGCGCCGTATGCTTGCTATTGGCTGCCTTCTTTTTTATTGCCTTTGCCAGTTACTGCGGTACTTGGGAAGATGATCAAGATAAAGTACATCAATTAGGGGTATCTATTTTCGCTACAGACGATGTAAAAGTGAGTAACCTACTAGGTGTACTTGGTGCCTACGTGGCACATCAATTGATGTTTAACGGTTTTGGCGTAGCTAGTTTTTTGTTTTGTTCTGTTTTTTTTGTGCTGGGTGTTAACATGCTTTTCGATCGAAAAGTGTTTAGTCTTCTAAGAAACTTAAAATACGTACTCATTGGCTTACCCTTATTGAGTGTGGCTAGTGCTTTTTTCACAACTGACTGGCAATTTTCGCTTGGCGGTGCTGTAGGTGAAATGTTAGAAGCATGGTTGGTGAAATGGCTTGGCAAAGTAGGTACGGGCTTTTTATTGGTGTTGGCCGTGTTTAGCTACATCATTTGGCGATTTAATCCCACCTTTAAATGGCCCACATTCGAACGTTCGCCTTTCGAAAATGATAGTCTTGAAACTACACCACAAGGCGAAACTCCATTTACCGCAAGGGATACAACTCCTGTCATTACCGAAACACCTACCGAAGAACTACCATTACAATACGAAGAAAAGCCAGAAGCGCCAGCCATAGCAGGCAATAAGCCAAAGGGTAATATTCAGCCATTAACTAATGTTCCGGCAGCGCCAGAAACAACACCAGCCGATCCGCTTACTCAGTTTGATATCATTGAAAAAGAACCGCCGCCTGCAACCAATGATGCCAACCAAGATATTCCCCTTACGGTAAATAATGGTGCGATTGTAAATACTGCTTTAGAAATATTAGAAGCGCATCTTGCAACACCAGAAGTGCCCGAAGTAGCAATTCCATTGGAACTCAATACACAAGAAGCAGAGTTAATGCCAACCCCGTCGGTTGAGCCGCTAGTAGTTGAAACGCCCGAAGAAGCTGTATTGGAACCCATAGCAGCAGAGGAAGAGGTTCCTAAGCGAAACGTTGCTGTTATTATGCCCGAGCAAGCTGCTACTACCATCACTAAAACCGTAGCACCCGCTGTAAGCGATTTTGAGTTAGAAATTAAAGCAACTCCTGAAACAGCTGCCGAACCTATTACGCCGCAGAAAGTAGCACAATTACCCAATTATGAACCTACACTCGACTTGCGTGATTACAAATACCCCAATACTGATTTGTTAGAAACGCATGGTAGCGAAAAAATAGTAACCGATCAGGGTGAGTTAGAGGAGTATAAAAATCAAATCATTGCTACGTTAAAAAACTACGACATCGCAATTCAACGTATCAGTGCTACCGTAGGCCCTACTGTAACGCTTTATGAAATTGTTCCAGCGCCGGGTGTGCGTATCAGTAGAATTAAAAATCTGGAAGATGATATTGCCCTTAGCTTATCGGCATTGGGTATCCGTATTATTGCTCCAATACCAGGAAAGGGTACAATTGGTATTGAGGTGCCTAATGTGCGTAAGTCGGTAGTGAGTATGCGAACACTGCTGAGCAGCGATAAATTTGCCAACAATAGTTTCTCTCTACCAATTGCTATTGGCAAGCGTATTGATAATGAAAACTTTATTGTAGATCTAGCTACCATGCCACACTTACTGATGGCTGGTGCAACAGGGCAGGGTAAGTCGGTCGGGTTGAATGCCATATTAGTGAGCTTATTGTACAAAAAACATCCTAGTCAGCTAAAGTTTGTTTTAGTAGACCCTAAAAAGGTAGAACTTAGTTTGTATCGTGCTATAGAGAACCATTTTTTAGCCAAGCTACCTGGCGAAGAAGAGGCCATTATTACCGACACTAAAAAGGTAATTAATACGCTCAATGCTTTATGTATTGAAATGGATAATCGTTACGATTTGCTAAAAGATGCAGGTTGTAGAAATATCAAAGAGTACAATGAAAAATTTGTAAAACGTAGGCTTAACCCAGAAAAAGGACATCAGTTTTTGCCGTTTATAGTGTTGGTGGTAGATGAGTTTGCCGATTTAATTATGACAGCCGGCAAAGAAGTAGAAATGCCGATAGCTCGCTTAGCACAGCTGGCAAGAGCCGTAGGTATTCACTTAATTATTGCTACTCAACGTCCATCGGTAAATATTATTACTGGTACTATTAAAGCCAACTTCCCCGCTCGAATTGCTTTTAAAGTATCGAGTAAAATAGATAGCCGTACTATTTTAGATGCTGGCGGTGCTGAACAACTTATTGGTAAGGGTGATATGTTAGTGAGTTACAATGGCGAAATTACTCGCTTGCAATGTGCTTTTGTAGATACGCCTGAAGTAGAACGTATTTGTGAGTTTATTGGTTATCAAAATGGTTACCCTGGCGCATTTTTATTGCCAGAATATGTAGATGAAAAAGATGCTTCTTCCGACAAAGACTTTGACCTTGATGATAAAGACCCACTTTTTGAAGATGCTGCCAAGCTTATTGTACAAAACCAAGTAGGTAGTACCAGCTTAATACAACGCCGCATGAAATTGGGTTACAACCGTGCCGGCCGATTGATGGATCAGCTGGAAGCGGCTGGTATTGTTGGTGGTAACCAAGGAAGTAAGCCTAGAGAGGTGTTGGTTAAAACAGAATCGGAGTTGCAAGAAATTTTAGATACCATGTTCTAATGGCGGTTTCATTTGCCGTAAGGCGCTACTAACCATTAAAAAAAAGCAGGTAGCCGAAAATTTAGGATTCCGTGAAACCTTACCGGAATATTGTAGTCTACATTGGCACAAGGTTTGGCATATCTTCGCCGCCGTTTAAAAATTATCTATGAAGCAATTAGCTGTTATTATTGCCCTCATTGCAACTACAATGTTTGGTGTGGCGCAAGTTGGTAACGACCCGAACGCAAAAAAAATTCTTGATGCTGTAAGCGCTAAAGTAAAGGGTTTCAAAGGCATCACTGCCAACTTCAAATACGTTACTAAGAATAAACAAAAAGTAACGAAAGGGAGCGTGGCCGGACAAATTTCTATTAAAGGGCAGAAATATTATATCAAACAAGGTGCTACCGAAATATTTTGTGATGGTGCTAAAGTTTGGAACTTTAATGGTAGTACAGAAGTTACTGTTAGCGAGGTAGAAGCCGATAGCAAAACCCTTTCGCCACAAAAATTATTAACCAATTTCTACGATAAAGATTTTACCTACAAATTGGTTTCAAGTGAGGGTGCATTTCATCAAATTCAAATGATACCAACCGACAAGCGTAAAAACTTTAAGCAGGTAATCATTTTTGTAGATAAGGCTAAAAACCTCATTACCAAAGCCAATGTGGTAGACAAAAGCGATAATACCATTGAGTTTGAACTTTCTAATTTGAATACAACCGCCAACCTGCCCGACACAAAATTCACCTTCGACACCAAAAAATATCCGAAAGTAGAAGTGATTGAGCAGTAAGTCATTAAGTTACTTTTCTGAAGCCCACGTTGTTAAAGCAGCGTGGGTTTTGTGTTATTGGCGAGGTTAATTTGTATCATTGCAATTCATTTATTAGAAGCACATGTATCCTAACTTATACTATTTGTTTCAGTCTTTGTTTGGCGTGTCTATTGCGCCATTAAAAGTGGTAAACAGTTTTGGGTTTTTCGTAGCATTATCGTTTTTAGCAGCAGCTTGGATATTTACCAAAGAGCTAAAACGTAAGCAGGCAGCAGGCTTGCTGAGTTACGCAGAGCAAAAAATGACGGTAGGTAGCCCA
>DMPB01000068.1:5885-10769 GCA_003456175.1 Chitinophagaceae bacterium
GGTAGCCCCGCAACTATGTCGGAGCTTGTAACGCACTTCTTGTTAGGTTTTTTGTTTGGCGGCAAGCTGCTTGGCACATTTATAGGAGCTGCAACACAAGATAATTTTGATCCGCAGGGGTATATTTTTTCATTACAATTCAATATTGGTTTAGGGGTATTGGTAGGTGCTATTTTTACCTATTTGCGCTGGGCCGAAAAGAACAAGAAAAAGTTAGCAAAGCCCGAAGAACGTATCATACGTATTTGGCCGGCCGATAGAGTAGGCGATATTACCATTATTGCGGCTGTGGCTGGTTTTGCTGGTGCAAAAGTCTTCGATAATCTTGAAAACTGGGATCGCTTTATTCAAGACCCAATTGGTAACCTTTTTAGTGCTAGCGGATTAACTTTTTATGGGGGCTTAATTTGTGCTGCGGTAGCTATTGCTTATTACATACGCCAATACCGTATGCCGTTTTTACATACTGCCGATGCTGTTGCGCCTGGCTTAATGTTGGCCTATGGTCTCGGTAGAGTAGGGTGCCAAGTAAGTGGCGATGGTGATTGGGGCATATACAATAGTGCATATGCGGTTAGTACCGATGGTGCGATAGCTAAAAATGCAGATTGGGCATCGCAACTGCAACAACATCATGGGTATTTAATACAACAATATGGTACGCTAGATAAGGTGCCGCACGCTAGTTTTAGCGGTCCTAGTTGGTTGCCCGATTGGCTGTTTGCCTATAATTACCCGCATAATGTGAACAAAGAAGGTGTGCCGCTTGCTAATTGTGGATGGGATGATTATTGTAATCACTTACCCATTCCAGTATTCCCAACACCGTTGTACGAAATATTGATGGGGCTTGCTTTATTCGGATTGTTATGGTACTTACGTAAAAGAATACAATTGGCGGGTAGAATATTTGCCATTTACATGATGGTGAATGGGCTCGAACGTTTTTTCATTGAAAAAATTAGAGTGAATACCACGTACAACTGGGGTAGCTTGCAGCCAACACAAGCCGAAATTATTGCTACAGCACTTTTTGTAGGCGGTATTATATTGTATGTAATGGCACCAAAATGGCAACCTAAAAAACCCGAGCCATTGCTAGCGAAATAAGCACTAAAGCTTTAACGCTGTAATTTTGCAACCTTCTAAATCATTACACTATGCCATCTTTTGATATTGCTAGTAAAGTAGACGGACAAACCCTCGATAATGCGATAAACACCGTAAAAAAGGAAATCAGTAATCGTTTCGATTTCAAAGACAGCATTGTTGAAATAGACCTTAATAAAAAAGATTTCATTGTTACCCTTACGGTAGAAAGTGAAATGAAAATGAAGCAAGTAATTGATGTACTCATTAGCAGAGCTATGAAGCAAGGTATCGACGGTAATGCTTTCAACTTCGATAAAGATGCTTACCCAAGCGGCAAAACCCTAAAAAAAGAAGTGCCTGTACGCAATGGCTTACAGCAAGATGATGCTAAAAAGGTTGTTAAGCTGATTAAAGACAGCGGCTTAAAAGTACAAGCACAAATCATGGATGATATTGTACGTGTTACTGGCAAAAAAATTGATGATTTGCAGGAAGTAATTGCCAAACTAAGAGCATCTGACCTTAAAATGCCGCTTCAGTTTGTGAACATGAAAAGCTAAGTATTTACCGCAAGGGTAGTACTCATAAACACCCGTAAGTGCATACAACGGGGATAACAACTTTCAAAATTATTTGGCTGGCATGGGTGATAACCCTACTTTTGCAAGTCGAAAAAAATTAAAAACGGTACGGCAAAAACCGTATCACCTCAATAAAACGTTATGAAACAAGGTATCCATCCTGAAAATTACAGATTTGTAGTGTTCAAAGACATGAGTAACGGTTTCGCCTTCTTAGGCCGCAGCACTGCCGCTACCAAAGAAACCATCACTTGGGAAGATGGTAACGAGTATCCTGTAATTAAGCTGGAAATCTCAAATACGTCGCACCCGTTCTATACTGGTAAGAACGTATTAGTGGATACTGCCGGTCGTATCGATAAGTTCAAAAAGCGTTACGAAAAGAAAAAGTAATTATTGGATTGTATTATCCAAGAGTATTATCCCTTTGTGGTCCGCCACAAAGGGATTTTGCTTGTGTACCTACCTTACGGTAAATGCTGGCATATCATTTACCGTAAGGTACCATGGTTATCTATTGTTAGCACTCTGATAACTGCACGAACTCCCTTATTTTAGCCCAAGCAAGCAATATTATGAGTCAAACAACCAGTTATCCGAAAGAGAAAATCAACATTCTCTTTTTAGAAAATATCAGTGATACTGCATTTGAACAATTTGCCAGTAATGGCTATGGCAGTATTAAGAAACTGAGTGGGGCATTAGATGAAGCCACCCTTATCAAAGAAATCAAAAACGTACATCTTTTAGGAATTCGTTCCAAAACACAGGTTACCGCTGCGGTACTAGCTGCTGCTAATAAATTACAAGCCATTGGGTGTTTTTGTATTGGTGTGAATCAGGTAGATCTAACAGCCGCAACCAAAGCAGGAGTAGCAGTATTTAACGCACCATATAGCAATACCCGAAGTGTTGCAGAGTTGGTAATAGGTGCCGCTGTTATGCTCATGCGGCGTGTACTCGATAAAAACACGGCTGCTCACAACGGTATTTGGTATAAAGATGCTAAAGGTTCGTACGAGTTACGAGGCAAAACACTAGGTATTATTGGGTATGGTAATATTGGTACACAAGTGAGCATATTAGCGGAAGCTTTTGGCTTGAAAGTGCTGTACTACGATGTAGAGGTGAAGCTGCCTTTAGGTAATGCTACACCATGCAAAACCATGAAAGAAGTGCTACAACAGGCCGATATTGTAACATTGCATGTTCCTGAAACACCTGCTACGTTTCAACTGATAGGCAAGCAGCAGTTGAAATGGTGCAAGCAAGGGGCGTTGCTTATAAATTATGCTCGTGGTACAGTTGTAGATATTGATGCTTTAGCAAAAGCATTACACGATGGTGTGTTGGGTGGTGCAGCTATCGATGTATTTCCTTGGGAGCCAGAAAAAAATGGCGATGCATTTAGCACACCTTTACAAAGTTTACCAAATGTATTACTCACCCCTCATATTGGTGGTAGTACCGAAGAGGCGCAACGCAATATTGGGGTGGATGTAAGTAGTAAGCTGTTTCAATATTTAGAAAAGGGTATTACCAATGGTTCGCATACGGTTCCGCCTATTGCATTGCCTCCGGTAGATGGTGCACATCGTATTTTGCATATTCATAATAATAAACCAGGTGTATTAAGTGCCATAAATACGCAGTTAAGCAATCACAATATCAATATTGTTGGGCAATACTTGAAAACCAATGATAGTATAGGCTACGTTGTGTTAGATGTAGACAAACGTTTGAGTAATAAAGCAATTGACTTACTAAAGCAAGTAAAGGAAACGATTAAGGTGCGAATGTTGTATTAGTACCTTACGGTAAATATAACAACACAAAAGCATCGGCTTAAAACTGATCCTTTTGTGTTTCGTATAGTGCAGCATCGAAACCAAGTGCTACCACTTTGCCTTCACGTTCAATGAGTGGGCGTTTAATAGCACTCGTTTGATTGCTTAGAAATGCAATGGTGCTGCCTGCATCAATAATGGTAGCTTTAATAGCCTCTGGTACATTACGCCATGTGGTTCCTTTTTTATTGAGTAGCTGTTCAAAGCCAACTTGCTTTTCCCAATGGCTTAGTTGCTCCAGTGTAATTCCTTTCTTTTTATAGTCGTGAAACTGAAAATTGATGTTGTTGGCTTGCAGCCAGTCTATTGCTTTTTTAACCGTATTACAATTCGGAATGCCATATACAGTAATCATACGTATGCTAATAAATGTGAATGCTAATCTTTCCAGTTGCCTAAAGCTCTTTGATATAGTTGAACCGTGTTTTCGTACCCTACATACAGGGCATCACATACAAGTGCATGGCCAATACTCACCTCGTCAATCCAAGGAATTTCTTGTATTAAATAGGGTAGGTTATGCAAGTCTAAATCGTGGCCTGCATTTAAGCCAAGCCCCAATGCTTTTGCCGTAAGGGCTGCTGCTTTATAAGGTGCAATAGCAACTGCTTTATCGGTATGAAATGCTGTTGCATAACCTTCGGTATATAACTCAATACGGTCGGTACCGGTGGTGGCCGCTGCTTGTACCATTTCAACAATGGGGTCAACAAATATGCTTACCCGAATACCTGCATTTTTAAACACTGCAATCATATCTTTTAAATATGCTTGGTGTTCAATAGTGTTCCAGCCATGATTACTCGTAAGCTGACCGAGTGCATCGGGTACCAATGTTACCTGATGCGGATGCACTTCTAATACTAAATCAACAAATTTTTGTTCGGTACAGTTACCTTCTATGTTAAACTCTGTAGTGATGATGGGTTTTATAGCTCTAACGTCGTTATAGCGTATATGTCTTTCATCTGGGCGTGGGTGCACCGTTACACCATTGGCACCAAAGCGTTGTGCATCAATAGCTGCTTGAACTACATTGGGGTTATCGCCACCGCGGCTGTTACGTAGTGTAGCGAACTTGTTGATATTAACAGAGAGTTTCGTCATTTGTTACTGTTGAAATACAATATTCAGATATTACTCGCCAATTTCTACCCAAGTATGGTCGGCTAATAATTTAACGCTGCTAATGTATTGTTTAAATGGCCCACTACCTCCCCATTCTTTCGGACTAATGAGGCTTACCATATAGCTATCGTCGCGTTTTTGATATAAGTGATAGGTTTGCCCGATTACGGGTTGAAAACTCAATTTTGCCTCATAAATCATCATACTTAATTCGCGGCGCTTTCTAATTTCTTGTG
>DMPB01000068.1:11011-16436 GCA_003456175.1 Chitinophagaceae bacterium
TAATTTCTTGTGCTTGGCGTGCTAGCAATTCAATTTGTTGTTTAATCTGGTCGAGCTGCATATTCGTTTGCTCTTCCATAGCCTGCAAAGCTTTGTGTTTAATAACGCCTTCCTCTGTAGGGCGTACTACTACACTTCCAGCACTCGAAGCATAGGGCAGCACACTTAATTGTTTGTGGTAAATATCTACATTAGTGAAGGGGGTGCCTTCTTCGGGTGTGGTGCCTTTATGTGTAATTTTTAGATAACCGTTATGTAATATTTCCCAAGTGAGTGTGAAACTAACATGATTATGTTGATAGAATTCAATTTCAATAGTGCTTGCATTAACAATGGTAGCTTTGGTGCTATCGGCCAGTGCCTGATTATCGAATGGATGTAGCTCGCCATTGGGGTAGATGGAATACTGACTATAAAATGCCTGATTATCGAGGCTTACCCAGCTCATGCTTATTTTCAATTCGTCTTTATTGGGTACACTTTCTATGTTGTAACTGCCCGATTTTGGTGCTAACTGATACTGGTAGGTACATTTTTCTGGAAAAAGCTGCCATGCAGCTAAAAAATTATATGCTTGAACCATGGTTATAATTACAAAAACAAGGTGTAAAGGTTGCAGATTTTTTCAAAACTGCCGCCTTTACACCTGTTAAATTCAATGTGAGTAAGGTTATTACTTCAATTGTAATTGTAGTTTAGTATTTGCCCAAACCAAGTGTAATTCGCCTTTAGCGGTTACAATAAAAGTCATACGTTCTGCAAATTCAATTGCTTGCTGTGCTGGTACAGTAACACGCAGTACATCGTCGGCTTCTTTGTAACTCATACTACCCCATTGGTTCCATGTTTTGTTGAAAATAAATATCCATTCTTTTTCGCCGGGTATGGTGAATAAACCATACTTACCTGCAGGTAGGGCTTGGCCATTTACCGTAAGGTTAGCACTTGTTTCAAATACTGTGGCTTCGTTAGCACCCGTACGCCAAACTTTACCGAAAGGTGCAATGTCTTTGCCAATAGTACGGCCTTTCGCTGCTGGCTGGCTGTAGTTAATACTTACTTGGGCACCGCTAGCTAAGGTTACTTTGGCTTCGGCAGGTGGGCTGGGTCGCTTGCTTTTATCTTGCTGGCCAAAACAAGCGGTGGCAGTGGTGGCAATTACAGCCAATGTGGTAATGAATAATCGCATATACTTGATTTTATGGTGTTATATAGGTTGGGCTGCTACTTTAACAACTACTTTTTTCACTAAACTTACGGTTGCACCGTCAGCATGTAAGTTAGGCATATGAGCATCGGTTTCTGTGAAAAAAATTGCTATCATTCCTGCTGTAATTACACTGAGAAATGTTGGCCTTTCGGCAAATAACATATAATCTGCATCGGTGTCGTAAGCTTTCGATGGTGCTTCGTTAGTAACCATTAAATGCCCCATTTGTTCTGTACCGCTAACAATAAACTGAATGTCAATATATTTTTTATGTGCTTCGCATTGTTCGTTAGCTGCATCAACGGTATCGTATTCGTTCACAATAGCAAAGAGCTGCTCGCCATCAATAGTATATTTACCTTTCGGTAAATGAATAAAATCAGTATTTTTCAAATAACTAAATGCCTTGCTAAATAAAGGATGTAGCTGTTCGTAGCGATTTGCATTTGCAAGTGTATCTATAATCATATAAAATATTAATTAATTATTTTTTGTTGCAACCATTGGCTAATAATACTAGCGTTGTTCATAATCATTAAATGTGTGCCACCGCTTACTAAGGTGGCATTTTTAATGAGAAAGGCAGGCAATAATTTATCTGCAGTGCCATGTATGCGTTCAATATTAGCAGGTACTGTACGATTGTTCCAGTGCATAATGGCATCAATTGCCCATAGCGTGAATAATGGATTGCTTGCCGCAATAATACCTTTCAATAAAGTTTCTACCGCACCTTTCTTAGGACCTAGAAACCAACGCAGCAGCAAGCTGTATCTATTACTTTGAGCGAATGGTGACCAACGATAAGCTGGTATGTACTTGCCCACTTTAAGCCATAAAGGAAATTCATGTGTACCCGTATTGCTGCTAATTAAATACCCCTTGCTGTTAGGATATTGCTTACATATTTCTGTAACTAGCATGCCGCCAAACGATAATCCAACGAGGTTAGCATCATTAGGTATTTGCCGCAAGGCGTGTAAGCGCAAAGCATATTCGGCAAGTGTTTCCCTTGGCTGTGGAGGCTCCCACGCAACGAATATAGGTTCGCACCAATCGAGCGTTAACAGTTCAAAGGTTTGCTTATTGGCACCTAATCCACTAAAAAAGTAAACTATTGGTTTTGTTGGCATGTTACAGTTACACAAAGTACCAACCTATTTTTGTAGTTATGAAATCTAATGTTGGCGTTGGCGCAAGAGTGTTAAGCTTTTTAGTAGATACCATTTTGGTATTCATTGTAAGTATGTTAATTCATCGATTGCATCGCTTTTATGTATTTTATTACAAAACGCCATTCATTAAATACTATTGGTTTTTTTGGGGCACTTTAGTGCTGTACTATTTCGCTTGGGAGTTACTTACAAGTCGTACGCCGGGTAAGTATATTAGTCTTACAAAAGTGGTAACACTGAACGGCGATAAGCCTAGTGTACTACAATTATTTGTTCGTAGCGTTACCCGAATATTGCTAATTGATCCATTTTTTATTCCTTTTTGGGGTGGCACACTACACGATAAATTGAGCAAAACAAAAGTGGTAGAGGCATAATACACCTTGCGGTAAATGTAGCTTATACCTTACGGTAAATGGTAATTTGCTGTTTCCGTAACAGCAAAGCATGTATTTGTTCGCATCTTTGCAGCCTGAAAAAAAATAATCATGGCAAAAATTGCTATTAACATAGCCACAGGAAGCTTGCAGCAAGCTGAAATGATTGTGGGGATTGATTTAGGCACAACGAATAGTTTGGTAGCAATTATACATCCGGAAAGTAAGCAGCCCGTTGCTTTGAAAGAGCACGATAGCAGCAGTTTGGTGCCAAGTGTGGTACATTTTGATAGTTTAGGTAATGCTACTGTAGGCGAAACTGCAAAACAGTATTTGGTAAGCGACCCTGCCAATACCATATTTTCTGCAAAGCGTTTGATGGGTAAGAGCTACAACGACATCAAGCAAAACGCAAATTTTTTCACCTATAAAGTAATCGACGACGATACAGAAAGCCTCGTTAAGGTACAAGTAGGCGATAAGTTTTATAGTCCTATTGAACTGTCGAGTTTTATTTTAAAAGAACTCAAACAGCGAGCCGAGCATATTCTTAAAACACCGGTAACCAAAGCAGTTATTACGGTGCCTGCGTATTTTAATGATGCTCAGCGGCAAGCCACCCGCGATGCAGGTAAACTTGCAGGTTTAGATGTATTACGTATTGTGAATGAACCAACTGCGGCAAGCTTGGCGTATGGCTTAGGAACCAATACTGCCGATGCTAGCACCATAGCTGTATACGACTTAGGCGGAGGTACTTTTGATGTTAGTATTTTAAATATTGAAAATGGGGTGTTTGAAGTATTAAGCACCAATGGTGATACTTATTTGGGTGGCGACGATGTTGATCGGTTGTTGGTGCATCATTTCATGGAGCAATTTGAGTTAAGTGACACAGAACTTGCAGGTGATAAAATGCTTACGCAAGAGTTACGATTACTTGCAGAAGCTTGTAAGAAAGCATTAAGCTCTAATACCGTTTTTGAAACAACTTTCCGGGGCGAAAGTATTCGTGTAGAACGTAGTTTCTTTGAGCAACTCATTCAGCCAATTATTGATAAAACTTTAGCTTGTTGTAAGCAGGCTATAGCCGATGCTGGTATTACTATCGCAGCTATTGAGCATGTAGTAATGGTGGGGGGTAGTACGCGTATTCCTGCCATTAAAGCAGCCGTTAGTAATTTCTTTCAGAAGCCTGTTAACGATACTGTTAACCCCGATGAGGTGGTGGCTTTAGGTGCTGCTGTGCAAGCAGATATTTTGGCGGGCAACAATAAAGATTTTTTGTTACTAGATATTACGCCTCTAAGCTTAGGTATTGAAACAATGGGTGGATTAATGGATGTACTGATACCTCGTAATTCAAAAATTCCTACCAAAGTTGGTAGGCAGTATACCACGAGTAAAGATGGTCAGTCGGGTATGCGTATCTCAGTATATCAAGGCGAGCGTGATATGGTTAAGGATAATCGTAAGCTAGCCGAGTTTAACCTTACTGGTATACCAGCTATGCCTGCAGGCCTGCCTAAAGTAGAAGTTTGTTTTCTAGTCAATGCCGATGGCATTTTGGTTGTAACTGCGAAGGAACTTCGTAGTGGTGTTGAACAAAGTATTGAGGTAAAACCGCAGTACGGACTTACCGATGCCGATGTGGAACAAATGTTATTGGATAGTATTACTCATGCAAAAGATGATATGCAATTGAGAGCCCTCGTAGAAGCTAGAACGGAAGGTGAACAGTTGCTTGGGCAAACTGAAAAGTTTCTAAGCAAGCATGCCAATGCATTAACACAAGATGAATTGCTTAACACTGCAGCAGCAATGCAGGCTTTGCAATTAGCAATTACAATGGACGACAAAGATTTGATTCATCAGAAAATTGAGCAACTGAATGAAATAAGTCGCCCCTATGCAGAACGTGTAATGGATACTGCCATTGCAGTTGCTATGAAGGGTAAAACGATAGAAGAGGAATTATAATAACTTTACCGTAAGGTATTACTAAATATAACAAGATAATGGGGCTGCGAAGCAGCCCCATTATCTTGTTTAGGAACGTTTGTAAACAATTACGATTAGCATACTCAGTGCACTTAGCAAACTCACCCAACAGAGCAGTCGCCATGTGGGATTGTTGAATTGTAGTTGTACACTATTGGAACCTTTACCAATTGGAATAGCCATAAAAGCTGCATTAAAAGTGTTGATTTTTGTTGCTTTGCCGTTAACAGAAGCCCTCCATCCAGGGTATAGGTTTTGAAGTACAAATAAGGTGTCTGCTTTCGTTGTATTCACATTTACCGTAAGGTGTGTGGTTGTGTAACTTGTTAATTGAACAGTAGTATTGCTAGCCGTATGAATAAAAGGCTTAGCAAGTACTGAAGCTGCATGATTACTGGTTAGAAATTTTTCCGTTGCAGTTAAATAAAATGGGTAATCTGCAATGGTATCATTGCCAATATGCTGATGGTAATAGCTGGCGCTACCAATAGTTTCTAAGATCGTACTATCCCATATTGGATTGCTAAGAATAGGTGTTAGCGGTGGTGTGGGAATACCCGCTTTCGTATTGTTATTCAAATAGCTTTGAATGCTTTGTAGGGTAGTGCGTCCTACACCTGTAATGGGGGTAAGTAAGCAAGTATGTACGATTAAATCGGCCG
>DMPB01000068.1:16684-17402 GCA_003456175.1 Chitinophagaceae bacterium
CACAATGGCACTAAGCCAATTAGCATTTTTACGAAAACTCCAAGCATACCATATCGCAAAAACAGCGGTTACTGCTACACTTATTAACAGGCCATTTCTAAAGTTAAGTGCACTAAGCCATTGCTTGGCACTACTGTATAAATTTTGATTGATATTAGTACTCGTATTACCTTGAAATAAAAGAAAATAAAATCCAATGACCGCAGCTAACGCAGTAACGTATGAAAATTTTTTTGCAATAATATGATGCCTTTCGGTATGGGTAAGCCAATGTTGTAATCCCCAACCTGCCATAATACAAATACTCAGTTGAATAAATACTCTAAACTCTCCATTAACACGTATGTAGTTCATGCCTGGTAAGTACCAATGAGTCCACATTTTAACAGTACCACCAACAGCAATTAGTAGCGCAACGCCAGCTGCCACGCCTAACATGCGAGCCCATTTTTGGTTACTTCTAAAGCCGCGATAAGCTGCAATCATACCAATTAACGAGCAATATATGTTACGCATGGCCACATCGTTCCCAAACCATTCTAATTGTTGACTCGCGCCAGAAAAAGGGAAAAGCAATGTAATGAAGCTGGCTAATGAAAAGTGACTTTCTCCAAAAGCATCGGTACTGCTTACAGGCTGGTTGCGAACATGATAAGGCAATACTTCTTTATATGCATACAACATGGGGCTCGCAAGTAAGGCACAAACAGCCAAGCTT
>DMPB01000068.1:17634-24025 GCA_003456175.1 Chitinophagaceae bacterium
ACAGCCAAGCTTAACAGCAGGTAGCCAAAAAATGATAATCGAGATTCACTTGCGTAAATGAGAAACCATACAATAACACCAAAAAAATATAAAGCTCCAATAGGCAATGCAGGGTGGCCACCTGCAATACACATGTAGCCCGCAAGGGCAAGTAGCAGTGTGTTACGAAAATTTGATTGTTGTTGTAAGCGTACCAAACAATGCATTAACCAGGGAAAGAAGCATGCTGTAGTAATAAAATTAAAATGTTGAAGGTGCCCTACAAAAAAGCCACTACACATGTACATACAACCTACTAGTAATGCTACTCTCGTTTTCCAGCCTAGAAATCTACCAAGGTTAAACATGCCAACGCCAGCAATGTAGAGATACACTAATAGCTCTGCCGTAAAACTGTACACATTATAACCAATGGCACCAAATAGCCATGTAATAGGGTTGTAATAAGCAAAACCCATATCGGCATACAGCGGTAATCCAAAATTCATGTATGGGTTCCAAATGGTACTGTTGCCACTTAGTAGGGCATGACTAAAAAACCACTTGTTAGGAAAGTTATCTGTGAAAGCATCGTTTTTTAAAGAGAAATGAAATGTACTCAGCGGTAGGTAAGCTAAAAAAAGTACCACGAGCAACCAAACATAAGGTTGTATCTTCTTCTTACTAAAAATGGAAGCAATGTTGAGGTTGAACATAGTTACTACATTAAGCACCTTTCATTAATTGTTGTACCTCAATATGGCGTTGTAGATACTTGCCAAGCATATCAAACTCAATATTAACTATTGAACCTTCTTGCACACGTTGCAGGTTGGTATGTTCAAATGTATATGGAATAATGGCTACGGTAAGTTCATTGAAGGTTACATTGAATGCTGTTAAACTGATACCATTAATTGCAATACTTCCTTTTTCTATCACAAGTGCTGCGAATGCCGTCGGAAATTGAAAAGTGAACTCCCAACTACCTTCTAATGTTTTCATTCGGGTGCAAATAGCAGTAGAGTCAACATGGCCTTGAACAATATGGCCATCGAGCCGCCCGTGCATAGGTAAGCAGCGTTCTATATTAATTAAATCGCCAACTTTCCAGTGACCTACATTGGTTTTACGAATGGTTTCCTCAATAGCTGTTACACGATGGCTGCTTCCATTAACTGCCTCTACCGTAAGACAAATGCCATTATGACTAACGCTCTGGTCTATTTTTAAAGTGTCAGAAAGCTCGCTGCTAATCCAAAAAGTATGGTTGGTGCCTTGTTGCTCAATGTGCGTAATCGTTCCCACTGTTTCTATAATTCCTGTAAACATGTGCTCGTTATCAATAATGGTTTCAAAACTGCAACATACAAACAATTCGGCTAGCGAAGCATTTACGTAAGTGCATGTATTTCCCAGATTTGGCAAAAATTATTTTGCTATACAAAATCACTGCCTATTTTTGCAATCCAAAATTTTTCACAAAAGGAGGTATATACCATGTTAATTATCGATTCTAAAGACTGCGAAAACATAGATAAGGCCCTCAAGAAGTACAAGAAGAAGTTCGAGAAGAGCAAAACCTTGTTGCAGTTACGTGAGCGTCAAAGCTTCACAAAGCCATCTGTGCGTCGTCGTCAAGAAGTGTTAAAAGCTGTGTACAAGCAGCAAATTAACAGCGGTAAGTTAGAGGCATAATTACTACGGTAAATATCCACAAACATACTTGGGGTAGCCTAGAGCGATAGCTTTAGGCTACTTTTTTATGCCATCATCTGATATTTTAGAAGCTTTTTTCAATTATCTGCGTTTCGAGAAGCGTTACAGTAACCATACTGTTACTGCTTACACCAACGATTTGCTTCAATGCAAGGCATTTTTTGATAGTCAATTTGGTGGTATTGATTGGCTCACGCTAACGCCAGGCTTAGCTCGCAGCTGGCTAGCCGATCTAAAAGAAGAAGGTAATAGCACTAAAACCATCCATCGAAAACTCAGTAGCTTAAAATCGCTGTATAAGTTTTTACTCAAAAAACAGTACCTCACAGCTACGCCATTGGCAACCATTGTAGCGCCCAAGCTCAATAAACGATTGCCGCAGTTCGTAGAAAGAGAACAAATGGAGCGGCTACTGTATCAAATCACGTTTCCTGATACATGGTCAGGTGTTACGCAACGTTTGTTACTCGCAACATTTTATAATACTGGTGTTCGTTTGAGCGAACTCGTACACTTAACAGTTGATAGGGTAGATGTTGCACAACAACAAATAAAAGTCATCGGTAAGGGTAATAAAGAACGTATCATTCCCATATCGCCTAAGCTGGCACAAGCATTTCGCCATTATATACAAGAGCGTGCTACCAAGCAGCCACAAAACATGCAGCTGTTCATATTAGAAACAGGCAAGCCTGTGTATGCCAAGTGGGTATACCTTGCGGTAAATGAAGCCCTCGCACAAGTAACCACACTTAAGAAAAAAAGTCCACATATACTAAGGCATAGTTTTGCTACGCATCTTCTCAACGAAGGAGCCGATTTAAATGCTGTTAAAGAATTGTTGGGCCACAGCAGTTTGGCTGCCACGCAAGTGTACACACACAACAGCATTGAGCGTTTGAAGGCAGCTTTTCAAAAGGCACACCCAAAGGCATAGCGGCTTAAGTTAACAGCATTAATACATGTAAAAAGCTGTATTTCATCAGGTAAAAATGCTGAAAAAAATCACCCCATTTTTTCGTTAAAAACTTATCCGAAACCGATAAAAAAGTTGGTGTTACCAAATTGTTACGTTACCTTGAACACATAAACACGATAGCTTATGTAGTAGATAATTACACTCAAAAAGTTCTTTCAAATTAGATTATTCACCGTTTAAAACAGAGTGTCATGAACGTTAACATTCAAACCGTGCATTTTGATGCTGATGCCAAATTGCTAGATTATGTAAGTCAGAAAGTCAAAAAGCTCGACACCTTTCACGATAAAATCATTAAAGTAGATGTGTTCTTAAAATTAGATAATGTAGTACATACGATAAAAGACAAGATTGTAGAAATTAGGGTACATGTTCCGAAGTACGATTTTTTTGTGAAAGCCTCTTCAAAATCATTCGAAGAATCTTTTGATAGCGCCATGGAATCTATGATCAACCAAATCAAACGAAAAAAAGAAAAACAAATCGCATAATAGCCCCAATCATTATCAAAGAAAGCCTCCGAATTTCGGGGGCTTTCTTATTTGCCGCAAGGCTGTTATTACCTTACGGTAAATGAAAAAGCAGTTTGTAAAGAAAATTTGAAAAAAAAGTGGGGCAAAATTTTGCGGTTTTATTTATTCGCTTACTTTTGCCATCCCGAAAAACGAGGTAAGTACTGAAAACATTACAATACAAGCCTCGAAAGTTGTTTGACAACAAAAGCCGAAGTAGCTCAGCTGGTAGAGCAGCTGATTTGTAATCAGCAGGTCGTGGGTTCGAGTCCCTTCTTCGGCTCTTAGAACAAATGTTATATAACAGGTGTTCAATGGGCAGGTTCCAGAGCGGCCAAATGGGGCGGACTGTAAATCCGCTGTCTTTCGACTTCAGAGGTTCGAATCCTCTCCTGCCCACTCAACAAATTAACTTGCACAGCAAGTTATGTTTTAGATCTTTGCACCAGCAAGTTTGAGGTTGCCCACCCAAATTTGATTAGCGGGAGTAGCTCATTTGGTAGAGCGGTAGCCTTCCAAGCTTCAGGTAGCGAGTTCGAGCCTCGTCTCCCGCTCTTAAGCTTTGCTGCCTCAACGGCAGGAGGTTATAAGCCGTTGTAGCTCAGTGGTAGAGCACTTCCTTGGTAAGGAAGAGGTCGAGAGTTCAATTCTCTTCAACGGCTCATTGTGAAGTTGTTGGTGAAGAAGAAAACAATGTTGAAGTGTGCGACGCAACAAATGTTGCTAGTAGCACAAAAGTTGAAACAATAAACTTACAATAAGTCTACTGCCGCAGGCTGTAGACTATTTGAATTAAAACACAACTTTAAAAACCGATACAATGTCTAAAGAGACCTTTAAGAGGGAGAAACCTCACGTAAACGTTGGTACCATTGGTCACGTAGACCACGGTAAAACAACTTTGACTGCCGCTATTACAACCATCCTTTCTCAGAAGGGTTTGGCTCAGGCGAAGAAGTATGATGAAATCGATGGTGCTCCTGAAGAAAGAGAGCGTGGTATTACCATCAACACTGCCCACGTAGAATATCAAACTGATAACCGTCACTATGCTCACGTAGACTGTCCTGGTCACGCTGACTATGTGAAGAATATGATTACAGGTGCCGCTCAGATGGATGGTGCTATCTTAGTAGTAGCTTCAACTGATGGTCCTATGCCTCAAACAAAAGAGCACATCCTTTTGGCTCGTCAGGTAGGTGTACCTCGTATCGTTGTATTTATGAACAAAGTAGACTTAGTTGACGATCCTGAATTGTTAGACTTAGTTGAAATGGAAATCCGTGAGTTGTTAAGCAGCTACGGTTTCGATGGCGATAACACACCAATCATCCGTGGTTCTGCTACAGGTGCTTTAGCTGGTGAAGCTGAGTGGGTAGCTAAGATCGATGAATTAATGGCAGCTGTTGATGAGTATATTCCATTACCTCCTCGCCCAATCGACATGCCTTTCTTGATGAGTGTTGAAGACGTGTTCTCAATCACTGGTCGTGGTACTGTTGCTACTGGTCGTATCGAGCGTGGTATCATCAAAGTTGGTGATCCAGTTGAAATCGTAGGTTTACAAGAAAATACAATGACTTCTACCGTAACAGGTGTTGAAATGTTCAAGAAGTTATTGGATCGTGGTGAAGCTGGTGATAACGCAGGTTTATTATTACGTGGTATTGAAAAGAAAGATATCCGTCGTGGTATGGTAATCTGTGCTCCTAAGAGTATCACTCCTCACACTGAGTTCAAGTGCGAAGTATACGTATTGAGCAAAGAAGAAGGTGGTCGTCACACTCCATTCTTCAACAAATACCGTCCTCAGTTCTATTTCCGTACAACTGACGTAACTGGTGAAGTATTCTTACCTGAAGGAACTGAGATGGTTATGCCTGGTGATAACATCAGTTTAACTGTTAAGTTAATCCAACCTATCGCTATGGATAAGGGCTTGAAGTTCGCTATCCGCGAAGGTGGCCGTACCGTAGGTGCTGGTCAGGTTACTGAAATTATCAAGTAATTGAAGTAAATCACTCATATACAATTAGCTAATTGGCAAATGCTAATTAGCTAATTGTTTCTTACGGGCATAGTTCAATGGTAGAATAGCGGTCTCCAAAACCGTTGATCAGGGTTCGAATCCTTGTGCCCGTGCAAAAAAAGTGTGAAAATGTGCAATTGTGCCCAAGGTATTTTCGCCAGAAAGCACTTCTTTTGCTTGTTTTCACTCTTTTTATTTAAGCACATTACAAATTATGAATAAGGTTACGGCTTATTTTAAAGATTCTTATCAAGAGCTTGTAGAGCGTGTTACATGGCCTACTTCTCAGCAATTGCAACAAAGCACTGTAATTGTATTGGTAGCTACACTTATCATCACATTGATGGTTACATTAATGGACTTTGGTAGTGCTCAATTACTAAAGTTAGTTTACTCACTCTTTAAAGCGTAATAGCTTAGTATATGGAAGCAACAACCGATGTACAAGTACAACCACCACAACAAGATAATACCAAGTATTATGCCTTACGTGTGGTGAGCGGCAAAGAAAGAAAGGTAAAAGAGCAACTCGATAAAGAAATTTCTCGGAACAACTGGTCGACTTTAATTAAGCAGGTTTTCTTACCAATGGAAAAGATTTATACAGTTAAATCAGGTAAGAAGGTGATGCGTGAAAAAAATTTGTATCCAGGTTATCTTTTCTTAGAAGTGTATGAAAAGCAAGAAAAAAAACAAGGAGAAAAACAAGGAGAAAAACTGAGCGATGATATTGTTCAATACATAACGAACATTAGCAACGTAATGCACTTCTTAACAGACGGAAAAGGTAGTAAGGGCAATATTATTTCACTTCGTAAAACAGAAGTGAATAAAATGTTGGGTAAGGTTGATGAAATGCAAGAACAAGGTGTAACTATGAGTGAGCCTTATATTGTAGGTGAAACCATCAAAATTATTGAAGGACCTTTCAACGATTTCAACGGTATTATTGAAGAAGTAAACGACGAGAAAAAGAAATTGAAAGTTACCGTGAAAATTTTCGGACGTTCAACACCTGTTGAATTAAACTACATGCAGGTAGAAAAATTGTCTTAATTGCGCTTTTCAAAACTTATTGTAATATTGTTAGAACGCTGTCTTTCGGGGCAGCGTTCTTCTTTTAGTACCATCATTACTCACCTTGCGGTAAATGGATGATTGGCCATAGTTGCT
>DMPB01000068.1:24278-27549 GCA_003456175.1 Chitinophagaceae bacterium
GATTGGCCATAGTTGCTTATACATTTACCGTAAGGTGAAATTTAAGAAACCGCTGTTAAGAAGCGATTGGTAAGGTGATTTTAAAGCTAAATGTGCTGCCCCTGCCAACCTCACTTTGTAATTCAATATAACTGTGCATGAGTGCTAATAGGTCTTTCACAATACTGAGACCTAAGCCAGTACCAAGTTGTTGTGCTTGATTTTTGCTGCTTTGTACAAACAATTCAAATATTTTAGTTTGCTCCGATGGTGCAATGCCCATGCCTGTATCTCTAACACTAGCGAGAAGTGTAGCCTCTGTGGCCGACCTGTCCATCAACGTAACAGTTACAAAAATGGAACCGCCTACCGGTGTGAATTTAATAGCGTTGTTAACCAAGTTGCCAAATATCTGCGATAAACGAACCGGATCGCCAATAAGAAATTCAGGAATAATACTATCGTACTGACTATGATATTGGATGTTTTTTTCTTTAATGGGCGCCTGATATAACTCTTGCACTTGTGTAACAATATCTTTCATGCTAAATCGTATCTGCTTTATCTCAACCTTACCCGTGCCAATTTTTTGGTAATCTAAAACATCGTTAAGTAAGTCGAGCAAGTGTTTGCTACTATTAAGTTGATATTGTAAAAACTCTTTTTGTACTGCCGATGGGTTTTCATCCAATAGCATCTTGTTCATGCCAATAATACCACTTAGTGGATTGCGAATTTCATGCGTTAAAAAGCTTAAGAATTTGTTGCGTAATTGCAAGCCTTCTTCAATTTGTTGCTTTTGAAGTTGTAGTAACTTATTGAGTTTAATTTGTTTTCGATACAAATACGTAAGCAGCGATGCAAAGCATATTAGAAAAGCACTGGCCAATAATAAAATCCAACGTTGCGACTGTACTTTTTCCTTTGCTCTTTTTTCCTTTTCTATTGAAATGTTTTTAAGCGCTAATTCATAATCTTTCTCGCTAGTGATAAGTTCTGTTTTATACTTAGCACCTTCTAACGAGTCTTTGATAGCGTGTGCAATATTGGTGAATTCAAATGCCGATTTATAGTTGCCTAGCTTGGTTGCTAAATCGGCTTTAATCTGGTAGCATTCTTGTTCATATTCTTTTACGCCAATAACTTGCGCAATAGCAAAAGCTTCATTGATAAGGCTATCTGCTTCGCTGTACAAACCCTGTTCTAATAACATTTTGCCGTAATTCTTCAAACTATTTACCAACACACCTTTCGCATCTAACTTTCGTTTTAATACAATAGATTGTTGGAAATAATAAGCAGCACTATCATAAGCTTTCATATTCATGAAAACTTCGGCAAGGTTGTTATACGAATAAGAAATATAAGTTTCGTTACCACTAAGCGAATCGTAGTAAAGTACTTGTCTAAAATGTATCAAAGCGGTATTATGCAATCCTAGTTCGTTTTCAACAGCACCTAAGTTGCTGAGCGCCATAATTTCTTCTGCTTGAAAGTTCTTCTTCTTGCTCAATTGATAAGCCTCTTCAAAGTAGCGCTTAGCAGTTTGCTTTTCACCCATGTTTTGGTAGATCAAACCAATGTTGTTCTTCACTCTAACATAGCCGCTAGTATCTTTAGCATCTTCAAAATATTGTAATGCTGCTTTATAGTTTTCAAGTGCTGCCTTGTAATTGCCTTTGTAATCGTGACTAACGCCTATTTCGTTGGCTATCTCTGCATTTAAGCGTGGTAGTGTATTTTCTGCAATAAATTCCTGTGCCTTACGGGCAAATAATAATGAACTATCGTATTGGCCTTGTAAGCTTTTAATAGATGCGATTTGTAAATAACCTCGGGCCTTACCTTCAGCATAATCTAATTGATCAGATTGGGCAATAAGTTGTCTGGCTACAGTAACAACAGAGTCTGGTGCATTGAAAGATGCTTGCTCCAATAATGTATAGGTGGTATCAATTTGCGCAAATACTTTATGGTTCTTCTTTTCTAGTTTTGGGGTATTACAGGCTTCAAAGCCAATAACAACAAGGCATACACCGAGAAAGAAAAAAAGTATTGGTTGCTTGTTTGTTTTACATTTCAGCAAGGGTTGCATACAACATTTATCGTTGTTCACTACGATATTACAATATCTTCTATTTTTACAAAAAATAAATCAGCATGAAACAGTTTTTTTTAGCCGCTTCGCTCATGTTAACGGCTATGCTAACCCAAGCACAACCACCAAATGTTCCTGCTAATAAAGGTGATAATTTTGGTGCCAAGGTAACAGAAGAAAACTTGCAAGAAGTAGATGCACTTCCTGGCATCTTAGAAAATAAGCCAAATGCCGAGGTAAAAGTATATGCTAAAGTAGCGGAAGTATGTACCAAAGAAGGCTGCTGGATTAAAGTAGAAACAGCTAACGGCAAAATGATGGTGAAAATGAAAGATCATGCTTTCTTAGTGCCAACAGCTTTAGTTGGTAAATACGTTTTGATTGAAGGTAATGCAAGTTGGAAAACCACTAGCGTAGCCGAGTTAAAACACCTAGCCGAAGATGCAGGCAAAAGCAAAAAAGAAATTGACGCTATCAAAGATCCTGTTAAGTCAATTGTAATGACTGCCAAAGGTATTTTGGTAATGAGTGAATAACATCACTTTCATTAGTACCATACAAAGCCTGCAACAGCAGGCTTTTCTTTTAATGAATACCTTACGGTAAATGGAAACGCACACACCTGCAATAACTGTTGCAACAACATTCTTTAAAGCCTTCGCACAACTTAACGCTAATGCTATGTGTGAGTGCTATCAAACAACAGCAGTATTCAACGATCCCGTGTTTGGGTTACTACATTACAATGAGTTAACAGCTATGTGGCAAATGCTCTGCGCCAACGCCACCAATTTTTCGCTGCAGTTCGAAACACCAGTTGCAATAGACCACGAGTACGTAACCGTTAGCTGGACAGCCTCATATACATTCAGTGCTACTGGCAATAAGGTAGTGAACCGCGTGAAAAGCTACCTACGCATAGAAAACGGTTATATTACAGAACAATCCGATGCCTTTAAACTTAGCCGATGGGCTGCACAAGCACTCGGTATAAAAGGCATGCTATTGGGTTGGAGTGGTTTTGTACAAAAGCGTATCCGAAAAAATGCCCGGAAAGCCTTAGAACGCTACATAGCGCAACGCCATTAACCTTACGGTAAATATTGTTTTGCCATTTACGCAAGTAATCCTACTTTTGCAATCCCAAAAAAGTTCTTTTCCAGCAATGGAACTTGGGAGTACTACCAACGTAGT
>DMPB01000068.1:27821-28737 GCA_003456175.1 Chitinophagaceae bacterium
GCGTAGTACGCTATCACCAATAAAAACGAATTTAAAATGGCTAAAGAAATTTCAACCTACGTTAAGTTGCAGGTGAAGGGTGGCCAAGCCAACCCAGCGCCTCCAGTAGGTCCAGCCCTTGGTTCTAAGGGTGTGAACATCATGGAGTTTTGCAAGCAATTCAATGCTCGTACGCAAGACAAAATGGGCAAAGTGGTACCGGTAGTTATTACCGTATACACCGACAAATCTTTCGATTTTGTTATCAAAACTGCCCCTGCCGCTATTCAATTAATGGAAGCTGCTAAAATTCAAAAAGGTTCTAAAGAAAGTAACCGTGTTAAAGTTGGCAAGGTTAACTGGCAACAAATTGAAGCTATCGCAGCCGATAAAATGCCCGACCTTAACTGCTTTACAAAGGAAAGTGCTATGAAAATGGTGGCCGGTACTGCTCGCAGTATGGGTTTAACTGTTGATGGTACAGCCCCTTGGGAAAACTAATTCTTAACAAACACGGTGCATCATTTACCCGTAAGGGCAAATACACTTTCTAAAAACATTTGAACATGGCCAAGCTTACTAAAAAAAGAAAAGCTGTTGAAGCCAAGGTTGATAAAAACAAAGCATATTCTTTAAAAGATGCTGCTGCCTTGGTTAAAGATTTAAATACAACCAAATTTGATAGTTCTGTTGACTTGCACATTCGCTTAGGGGTTGATCCTAAGAAAGCCGATCAGCAAGTTCGTGGTACGGTTACTTTACCACACGGTACTGGTAAAACAAAGCGTGTACTTGTACTTTGTACTCCTGATAAAGAAGCCGATGCTAAAGGTGCTGGCGCCGATTTCGTTGGTTTAGACGAATTCATCCAAAAGATTGAAAGCGGTTGGACTGATATCGATGTTATCGTTGCTACGCCTTCTGTAATGCCTAAAAT
>DMPB01000068.1:28992-30204 GCA_003456175.1 Chitinophagaceae bacterium
GAATTAGGTAAAGTGTTAGGTCCTCGTAACTTAATGCCAAACCCTAAAACAGGTACAGTAACAAACGATGTAGCTGCTGCTGTTAACGAAGTTAAAGGTGGTAAGATTGCCTTTAAGGTTGATAAAGCAGGTATTATTCACGCTAGCATTGGACGTGTAAGCTTTACACCTGAAAAATTAGCTGGTAATGCGCAAGAACTTATCAATGCTATTGTTAAGTTAAAGCCTACTACCTCTAAAGGTACTTACGTAAAAGGTGCTGCGCTTGCCCCTACTATGGGTCCTGGCATCACTATCGATACTAAATCAATTTTATAACACCTCCCCGGTGATTCGGTACTCACGAAAATGACCCGGGTTATCATAATAGTGTAGCGTTATGACTAAAGATCAAAAAAATGAAGTAATTGAGCTTTTAAAAGAAAAGTTCAATCAATACAACAACTTCTATGTAACCAATACTGAAAGCTTAACAGTTGATCAAGTTGGTAAGTTACGCAGAGCTTGTTTCGATAAAAATGTAGAAATGAAGGTGGCTAAAAACACCCTCATTCGCAAAGCCTTAGAGCAAATTGATGCAGAGCGTTTTGCTGGCGTATACGACAGCTTAAACAATGTAACTGCATTGATGTTCAGCGAAAATCCTAAGGAGCCTGCACTTATTATTAGCAGCTTCCGTAAAGAAAACAACAACAGCGAAAAGCCTGAACTTAAAGCCGCATTCATTAATGGCGATGTATTTGTAGGTAACGACCAATTGGTAGCCCTTACAAAAATCAAAACCAAGAACGAACTTATCGGCGAGGTTATTGGCTTGTTACAAAGCCCTGCGAAGCGTGTATTGGCTGCTTTATTGCACCATCACGAAAAGCAAGCTGAAGGAACAACTGCTGCTGCTGAATAATCAGTTTTTCATTTACCGTAAGGTAACAACATATTATCCTTAGCCTGAGGGATAATCTCAATTTTTTTAAAAACCTCCGCCGGAGCTCAGGCAATGAAGGCGGAAGAAATTTTGTAACAATGGCAGATATTAAAGCCTTGGCCGAACAACTTGTTGGCCTAACAGTAAAAGAAGTACAAGAATTAGCTGATGTATTAAAAGCTGATTACGGTATTGAACCAGCTGCTGCTGCAGTAGTAGTAGCTAGCGGCGATGGCGGTGGCGCTGCTGCTGTAGAAGAAAAAACTGCTTTCGACGTAGTATTGGTT
>DMPB01000068.1:30543-30669 GCA_003456175.1 Chitinophagaceae bacterium
GTTAAAGAAGGTGTTTCTAAAGCTGAAGCTGAAGAAGTAGCCGCTAAATTGAAAGAAGCTGGTGCTGAAGTTGAAGTAAAGTAATTTTCTTCGGAAGCATATTAAAAGAGCCGCAATTGCGGCTCT
>DMPB01000181.1:0-167 GCA_003456175.1 Chitinophagaceae bacterium
GTGTAAAAGCCTTATCTTCAACGCCTTATTTTTATTACACACTTGCTGTATGGAAAGATTTCAAGGACTACTAGGGATTGTTCTCATTCTCGGAATTGCTTTTTTAGCATCGAACAACCGTAAGAAAATTAATTACCGATTGGTAATAAGTGGTATCGGCTTGCAAT
>DMPB01000181.1:408-4171 GCA_003456175.1 Chitinophagaceae bacterium
CAATTGCTTATTGCCATTTTAGTATTAAAAGTACCTCCTGTAACTCGCTTTTTTCAAGGTCTTGGTCATGTTATTGAAAAAATTGAACAGTTCGCCAAACAAGGTGCAGGCTTTGTATATAATGGTGTAATGGTAGGCACACCCGATGGTGTTAAAAACTATGGCGAGAGTGGTTTTGTATTTGCCTTTAGTGTAACTGCCACGATTATTTTAGTGTGTGTGTTGGTAGCTATTTTTTATCATTTTGGTATCATGCAACGCATTATTGCAGTAATTGCTAAAGCAATGAACTGGGTAATGCGTGTAAGTGGTGCAGAAGCGTTAAGTAACGTGGCAAGTGCCTTTGTAGGACAAGTAGAAGCACAAGTAATGATACGCCCCTACTTACCTACCATGACTAAAAGCGAGTTGCTTGCAAGTATGAGTGGTAGCCTTGCTTGTATTGCAGGCGGTATCTTAATCGTGTACGCTAACATGGGTGCAAAAGCTGAGTTTTTATTAACGGCTAGTTTAATGGCAGCCCCAGGAGCATTAGTGATTTCAAAAATTGTATATCCTGAAACGGAAGAAAGCCAAACCATGGGCAAAGTAAAACTCGATGTTAAAAGCGAGTACAGCAATATTATTGATGCTATTAGTCATGGTGCAGCCGATGGTTTTAAAATTGCTATGAACGTAATTGCCATGCTCATTGGTTTTATAGGCTTAATTGCATTAATCAACTTCGTATTGTGAAAGTGCAGCTTGTGGGCAGGTATGAGCACACCGCTTTCGTTAGACTTATTGTTCAGCAAGTTATTCTATCCGTTAGCTTGGGCTATGGGTGTACCAAGTAGCGATGTTAATTTTGCGGCTACTTTGATGGGGCAAAAGCTTACCATTAACGAGTTTGTGGCTTTTAAATCGCTTACCGATGGTAGCGCACCAGCATTAACAGCAAAAGGCACTTTAATTATTACGATTGCTATTTGTGGATTTGCCAATTTCAGTAGCGTAGGTATGCAGATTGGTGGTATTGGCGCTATTGCACCAAGCCGCCGTGCCGATTTAGCACAACTAGGTATGAAGGCTCTACTCTGTGGCACCTTAGCCAGTTATTTAAGTGCTACTCTGGCTGGTATTTTAGTATAGCAACATTTACCGTAAGGAATATAATTCAAGCAGCTTCGGCTGCTTTTTTTGTGCCTTACGGCAAATGAAATTATCGGGCTTGGTAATAATTGTAAGTGCCTTGCTGCGAATGCAATAAATTTGCAACCATAGGTAATAAAGGGTGTTACAATAGCACCTTACGGTAAATGACAATAAGTATGCAAACAGATATTTCAGCATTAATAGCTGCCCAACAACACGAAGGATTACAAGCAATAGGTACGAAAGTTTTGAACCACGAACGGTTAACACCTGCAGAAGGATTACTACTGTTCACAGATGCACCTTTAGCTTATGTGGGTGCACTAGCCAATTGGAAGCGAGAACAATTACATGGTAATAAAACATACTTCAACCGTAATTTTCATATTGAACCAACCAATGTATGCGTATTCAGTTGTAAATTTTGTAGTTACAGCCGATTGTATGCACACCGCGAAGAAGGCTGGGAATTGAGCATTGACCAGATGCTTGATATCGTTAAAAAATATGATGGCAAGCCTGTTACCGAAGTGCACATTGTAGGTGGTGTACACCCTAAAATGAATTTGAACTTTTTCGCCGATTTGTTACGCCAAATTAAAGCATACCGACCCGACTTACACATTAAAGGCTTCACAGCAGTTGAACTAGATTATATGTTCCGGAAGGCCAAGCTAAGCGTTGAGGAAGGCTTGCGTGTATTGCATGAAGCAGGCTTAGACAGCTTACCAGGCGGTGGTGCAGAAATTTTTGATGCAGAGGTAAGAGCAAAAATTTGTCATGATAAAGTTGATGGCGAAGGTTGGTTAGCTATTCATAAGGCTGCACACCAATTAGGCATGCACAGTAATGCTACCATGTTATACGGCCATTATGAAACATACGAACATCGTATTGATCATATGGAAAAGTTGCGCCAATTACAAGATGAAACTAAGGGCTTTAACACGTTCATTCCATTGAAGTTTAGAAATGAGAATAACGAAATGAGCCATATAGCAGAAACATCGGTAATTGAAGACATGAAAGTGTATGCTGTTGCTCGATTGTATTTAGATAACTTCCCACATATTAAAGCTTATTGGCCAATGCTTGGCAGGCATAATGCACAACTTACGCTGAGTTTTGGTGTGAACGATTTGGATGGCACTATTGATGATACTACGAAAATTTATAGTATGGCAGGTAGCGAAGAGCAATCGCCATCGTTAACAACAGTGCAGCTTGTGGGTTTAATACAGCAAGTACGCAGAGAGCCTGTTGAGCGTGATACGTTGTATAACGAAATTAAAAATTATAAAGATGTTGATGTTGCTACCCTTGCGGTAAATCCTTTATACAATTAAGGGCTTCATTTACACGTAAGTGTTGTATAACAACAAAAAGCGGCTACCTGTTAGGTAGCCGCTTTTTTTAGGTAGAAGGTAAATGTACTGCCAACATCTACAGTGCTTTCTACTTCTATACGGCCTCCCATACTTTCTATTTGATGTTTGGTGATGAATAAACCAATGCCCTTAGCATCGGTATTACCATGAAAGGTTTCATGTAAACCAAATATGCGTTTTTCATGCTTGGCCAAATCAATACCTAAACCGTTATCGGTAACACGAATTTGATACTCTTGCTCAAGTAGTGTTACAAGAACATCAATCGTAACTTTACGCTTCGGCGAACGATACTTAATGGCGTTGGTAATTAGATTGAGGAAAATACTATCGAGGTAAGGCAGTATACCCATCACCCAAGTGTTGGGTGGTATGCTGGTGTTAATAGTAACTTGATGCTGTGTTATTAAGCCTCTTATGCCTGTAAGTGCTGTTTCTAGCGGTTGTTGTAGCTGAATAGCTACCAAACTCTCTTTTTGTGTTGCAGTACCACGTACAATTTCTTGCAGGTTGGCAATGGTATCAAATAAGTTATTAGATGCTTTTGAGAGTAATTGAACAAATGTGTTTTGAGTAATTTCAGGGAAATCTTTACTAATGGCATCTATTAGCATGCTAATATTACTTGCATGCGACCTAAGATTATGCGATACAATATGAGCAAAACTGCGTAGGCTTTCGTTTTGCTTATTGGCAATATTTAATAACAATTGTTGGCGCTCTTCTGATTTCTTACGTTCAGAAATATCTTGAAACACGCCATACAATCGGGTACAAACGCCATTTGAAAATTCGGCTTTTCCGATAGCTCTGCACCAAACCTGATTACCTTGCATGGTTACTAACTCAACTTCTATTTCGTAGGGAATACCGTGTAAGATAGCATCGTTAACTTTTGCTGTTGTTAGATTACGGCTTTCACCCTCTTTATAAAAGTTGATGGCTGTATTTAAATCAGGAATATAGTCGTGGGGAACTTCGTGAATTTCTTTGGTAATGCTTGACCAGATGACACGATTGTGTTTTAAATCAACTTCCCAAGTACCAATTCTGGCAACTTCGTTGGTTTCATTTAAGATGCTTTCGTTTTTTAGCTTTTCGGCATCTCTTTCTTTGATGTGAGTAATGTCAGACGATGAAATAATGAGTCCGCCAATACTATCATCTGCTCTATACCAAGGACGCACATCCCACATAATCCACTGAATACTTCCATCGGCTCGTACGAACTTATCTTCATT
>DMPB01000181.1:4446-6579 GCA_003456175.1 Chitinophagaceae bacterium
CTTTCCATTCTGATGATATTTCTGGAAATATTTCATAGTGCGACTTGCCTACGATAGCGTTATTGCCAAGATGATAATCATTCATCCACTTACCTGATGCAGCAATATATCTCATATTGTCATCGAGCATACAAATAGATGCTGCACTTTGCTTGAAGATGCCTTCAAACATTTGTTCTGTTTGCTTACGCTCGGTAATGTCTATATGATAGCCAATCATTTTTACCGCAAGGCCATTTTCTTCGTATTCTATTACTTTCCCTTTATCGAGTACCCAAATCCATTTTCCGGTTTTGTGCTTGAATCGTATATCAATTTCATAATACGGGCTTTTGCCTTGAATATGATTGGTAATAGCTTTATAAGCAAAGTCGTAATCATTAGGGTGCACCCATGTTTTCAATGTAGCTAATGAAGTTCTTTTGACTTCCTCTAAAGATAGGCCCAACATGGCTGCACAGTGTTCGTTCATCATAAACTCGTCGGTAGTAATATCCCAACACCACAACCCTATTGTGGTGGCATTTTGTAGTGTTTCTAAATCAAAACAAGGATGATCTACTTTTTCATCGTTAAATTGATGCGTAGTGCATCGTACATCAGTTACTACAGCAACATGAATACCTTCTTGAAACACCGAGGTAATAAAGTTCTGCTGCTGTACCTCAAATTGCCATTGACATTTACGATGACCTTCTTCGTGAGCAAAGCCAATGGTAAGTAATACCTCTGAACGCTTTAATAGTTGCGCTATAAAAGGTTTAATAATAGTATTGAGGTGTATGCAGTTATTACAAGCTTTTTTAATGGCAAATTGTAACGTACTGCTTAGCCAGTAATGCTTTGTATCTGGCTGATACAACACGAAACCATAGTTGGAATTTTGCTCTATGAACTGAAAGGCCGTTTGACTTTCAGCAATCAATTGGTGATAACTATAAGAGGTAAGCATCGAAAGCGTTTTACAAGGATAAGGCTATATTAACCCTGTAAAGGTCGACACTTTTAGTTAGCATCCTACTTAAATAGTAATGAAAACTTACGTAAATGCCCACGGTAATAACTTAGAAAGAAACTCCTAAACTTAAATAGGGCAATAAACGCTGTACTTGATCGCTATACATGGCACTAATTTCAAGTGGGCCAAGTACAAAATTATAACCAATACCAACGGTATATCCGGTTAAAAATGCTGGCTCTTTATACTTGTAATTAGTAGGTATAAAATTGTACATAGCTACGTTAGAACGTGCCATTACATGAAAATTACTATACGCTTGCCAACGAATACCTAACTGAAAAGCACCAATACTATTAGCTGCAACCATACCTTCATCTAACCCTGCAAATACAATTTGGTTGCGATAGGTTGATTGTAATCCACCTATATAAAAATCGTTCGTAAAACGCTGCTTATAATTAAAGTTGATACCAGCCTGCGATAATGAAAAAACAGTTAGTCGGTTACTAATGGGTACATATGTTTCAAACCGCATACGAATGCTAGGATAATTATTAAAACCAATACGCAAGCTATCAAAGCCATTAATCGTACGTTCTTGCACACTGTATTGTAATCGTGGCGTTTGGTTATGCACCCAACCTATTTCAACAAACCCCTTAGCACCATATCGCGGGAAAAAACTACTGTTGAGTGAATTATGTTTATAAATGAAATAGGCCGTATTCACATCATAAGTTCCATTAATATTAAAGTTCGTTGGTAGGGTTGTTTTGTAGCGAAAATGTTCGTAGCGATTACCAATACTAACGCTGTTACGACGGCTATTGCTAAAGCCAATGTTCATATCATAGGCTACATAAGCTAGCCGATAATTACCTTCTCTATCAAAATTACCATTGTAACGGTTGTGTTTTAGTTCTTCAAGCTGTAGCGATGCATCGAGCGTGAAGTTTTTTAGCTTACCAAAAAACTGTGTATGCTGGCCACGTACACGCACATTTTCGCCTAAGTTAAAAGTTACCATAGAACGACTGTATGGTAAAAAGAAATTACGACTCGTAACATTGCCAATTAAACTCACCCCTGTGAATGTGTTGTAATGTATCCCAAGCTTCGTAAAAGTCAAAGGATTTTCCTCTACATCAAACACCAGTTGTACAGCTCTATTT
>DMPB01000181.1:6819-8810 GCA_003456175.1 Chitinophagaceae bacterium
CAGCTCTATTTTCACCAGGTTCTAAATGATATACAATTTTGCGATAGTAACGCGTACCAAAGGCTCTACGTACTGCTTCACTTAATGCTTCTGCCGTATAATACCGATGGTCTTTCAATTGCGTACGATGCAAGAAAAAACGTTCATCAGTTTGTTGTAAGCCTTTCACAATAATTCGTTCAATATAAGCATGCGTTACATCAGGCAAAGTGTATGTAGTTTTTTCACTTACGTAAATGGCGTTTAAACTATCGGCCATACGTTTGAATATGGGATACATTTTTCTTCCAGCTTCAATGCCGCTATCTATAATCGCAGCAGCACTGTTAAAGCTACCCATGTTATAATCATCTAATCGCTGATGGATGTATACATTACATAATTTACGCTGTCGTTTTGCGTCTTCATCTTCTCTGAAAAAAGCAATTTGAAGCATTACCTGAAATACATTCTGAATTTTTTCTTTCGCCAATAAGCCACCTGCTACATTACTACCAATAACAATACTTGCACCCAATTGCTTTGCATCTTCTACCGGAAAGTTTCGAACAATACCACCATCTACCAATTTTTGATCTTTGTAATCAACCGCTGTAAATACCGATGGTATCGCCATACTACTTCTTAGGGCATATACTAACAATCCGCTATCGTGTATAACTGCTTTACCATTACTTACATCTGTTGCAACACATCTGAATTTGCGTGGTAACGCATTAAAATTTTGTATTTTATGTACAGGAAAAAATAGCTCACTTAGTTTCAACCAAATTTCTTGACTTTCAAGTACGCCGCTCGGTAATCGAAACCTATTATTAATCCATGGTAATTCAATAGCATAGCGGTTATACTCATCTTTCTCTTCCATAATTTGTCGGCTCAGAATAGAAGTATTGGTCAAATGCGCTTCCCAATCCATAGCACGTACCATTTGTTCAATACTGTCGGCGGTGTAACCACTGGCATACAAGGCACCAATTATGGCTCCCATGCTAGTGCCAGTTACTACATCTACCTGCAACCCCGCACTATCAATTGCTTTCAAAATACCAATATGAGCCAAGCCCTTGGCTCCGCCACCACTTAAAGTAATACCAATTTTAGGTCGTTGTGGCGTTGTTTGTCCATTTACCGTAAGGCGAACACACAGCAACATACAACATGCAAGAAAATAGCACCAACTTGCATTAAAATGTGTAAGCTTGCTTATTGTTGTATTATGAGAAAGGTATTTACCAATATTCATTTGCTGGCAGGTGTTCATAAAGACGCTAAGTTATTGCGTAATGCTGCATTAGCCGAATTACCAATATTAACAAATGCCTACCTTACGGTAAATGATGGACTTATTGCCGATGTTGGACTCATGCAAGATTGGGATACTAGCTTACTACAATCTAGCGATGAAGTTATTGATCTGAAAGGCAAAAGCATACTACCCTGTTGGTGCGATAGCCATACACACCTTGTTTTTGCTGCAAGTAGAGAACAAGAATTTGTAGCCAAACTGCAAGGAAAAACCTATGCCGAAATTGCTGCCTCAGGCGGTGGCATACTGAATTCGGCTCGTAAAGTTGCCGAAACATCTGAAGCAACATTATTCGAACAAGCTAGCGAACGATTACAAGCACTCATGCATTTGGGCACAGGAGCTATTGAAATTAAAAGTGGTTATGGTTTATCGCTTGAAAGCGAGTTAAAAATGTTGCGTGTAATTGCCCAACTAAAAGCCAGCTACAATATTCCCATTAAAGCCACATTTTTAGGAGCACACGCTTATCCTGAAGCTTACAAAAAACAGCCAGAGCAATATATTAATCTTATCATCAACGAAATGCTACCCGCTATTGCTGGTGAGCAACTAGCCGATTATGTAGATGTATTTTGTGAACAAGGTTTTTTTAGTGTTGCCGATACGTTACGAATTTGCGAAGCGGCAGCTACATACGGTATACGACCAAAAATTCATGCCAATCAATTGCATGTAAGTG
>DMPB01000181.1:9046-9284 GCA_003456175.1 Chitinophagaceae bacterium
AATGTAAGTGGCGGTGTACAAGCTGGCATTCAAGCCAATGCTATAAGTGTTGACCATTTAGAAAGTATGGATATTGATGCTATACAAGCGCTTGCACAAAGCAATACCATCGGTACGATGTTACCTACGGCGGCTTATTTTTTGCGTATGCCCTACCCACCTGCCCGCACCATGATTGATGCTGGCTGTGCATTGGCCTTAGCTAGCGATTTTAATCCAGGTAGTAGCCCAAGCGGTA
>DMPB01000181.1:9533-12429 GCA_003456175.1 Chitinophagaceae bacterium
TTAATATGAATACTGTAGTAAGCATGGCATGCATTCAAATGAAAATGTTACCCGAAGAGGCTATCAACGCGGCCACCATCCAAGGTGCTCATGCAATGGAAGTTGCTGTACAGGTAGGCAGTATTTCGGTAGGAAAAAAAGCAAACTTTATAGTAACGCAACCTATACCAAGCATTGCATATATTCCTTATGCTTTTGGCACTAATTTAATTCATCAAGTATATATTAATGGCGAACCCATTTAGCTATTGCGTACACTTATAACGTGTATCTATGATGTATTGAATTTTCCAACCTACTTCTGTGTTAATTAGCTGAAAACTATTGTTTCCGCAATGCAGCAGCTTTTGTTGATAGTAGAAATGATAGGGTGTCCAAACGCTAGCCAACTTTCCATCAGTATGTATGATGATGCTATCGAGTTGTTCATTCAAACTACCGGAAGTTGTTTGTGCAATACTTTTAAAGAAGTTAGCAATTGGTTCTGTTTTTACAATATTTCCTTTAGCGGTTGTAGCCACAGATTGAAAAATAACATCGTTACTTAAAGTACGCTTTATCATACTTGTATCGGCCAATTGCATTCCTTTAAAAAACGTTCTTACTACTTGCGCTACGGCTGTAGTATCTTGCGATGATGATTGGGCGAATACGTTGCCGTAAATGTTGAAGCACACTATTACAAAAAAAAGTTGTGTTATCTTATGTTTCATGTGCTAAAACTATCATTTACTGTAAAGTAATCGTATACCGCTGGTGTAATTCTAAATTGCTCGGTGTAACGTAACTTTCGCACATGAATGTACAAATGGAAGCAAGTTGGAAAGCACAACTTCAATCAGAATTTTCAAAACCATACTTTCAAGAATTAGCTGCTTTTTTAAAAACAGAAAAAGCCTTGCAGCGCATCATTTACCCGCAAGGATCGCTTATCTTCAATGCTTTTGCTCAAACGCCTTTTAACGAAGTTAAAGTAGTAATACTCGGTCAAGATCCTTATCATAACCCAGGCGAAGCAATGGGCCTCAGTTTTAGCGTACCACAAGGTGTTCGCATACCGCCATCGCTACAAAATATGTACAAAGAATTACAAACCGATATTGGTATGCCCATACCGCAGAGTGGCGACTTAACACCGTGGGCTAAGCAAGGCGTACTGTTATTAAATGCTAGTTTAACTGTACGAAAAAACGAGCCGCAAAGTCATAGTAAAATTGGCTGGAGTCAATTTACCGATGCTGCCATTCGTAGGTTAAGCGAGCAACATGAAGGATTGATTTTTCTATTATGGGGCCGAAGTGCTCAAGAAAAAGTAGCCTGTATTGATGCAACCAAGCATCATGTTCTCAAAGCGGCACATCCTTCGCCTTTAAGTGCACACAATGGTTTTTTTGGATGCAAACATTTCAGTAAAACCAACGAATTGCTAACACAGCAAGGCAAAACACCGATAGATTGGAAAATAACACCTTAATTGCGGCTATATAAAATTAAACATTGATAATGCGTTGGCTCACCTTATTATTCGGCCGAATTTGGGCGCTATGGGGTTTGGTAACATTTATTGTAACCTTCCTATTGTTCTTTTTGCCTTCTATGGCATGTTATCTTATAGCAGAGCCGCGGGGGATGCATTTGTTTATAGCCATTGCCCGTTGGTGGATGCGTGTTTGGTTAACCCTTATTGGCTGCCCCATTAAAGTTACTGGCAAAAGCAACTTTCAACCCGGCGAAGCCTACATTGTTACATGTAACCATAATGCCCTGCTAGATGTTCCACTTTCATCGCCATTTATTCCGGCAGGCAACAAAACCATCGCTAAAGATAGCTTTGCCAAAGTACCGCTGTTTGGTTGGTATTATCGAAAAGGTAGCATTCTTGTGAACCGCAGGAGCGATGCTAGCCGGCGTAGAAGCTACGATGCAATGCGAAAAGTGCTAGCAATGGGTATACACATGTGCATTTATCCCGAGGGCACACGCAACAGAAGTAAAGAACCGCTCAAAAGTTTTTACGATGGAGCTTTCAAGCTATCGGTAGATAGTGGTAACAGTATTATTCCTACCATTATTACCGGTACCAAAAAAGCAATGCCGGCTACCATTCCGTTTTTTTTACTACCGCAACGTTTGAGCATTAACTTTTTAGCACCAGTTTCACCTTACGGTAAAAGTGTAGACGAACTGAAGAATGAAGTGTACAACATCATGCACCATGCATATCTTGAGTACACTAACAACCAATAAATTTCGCAAACAGCAAGTGTAGTCATCAACTATTACTACATTTTACAATTGATTTTCGATACTTTGATTTCTCAATTACGATTGCCATGCCACACGAAGCCATTTCAGTATTCGATATGTTTAAAATAGGTGTTGGGCCTAGCAGTAGCCACACCCTTGGACCTTGGCGTGCCGCCTTGCAGTGTATCGAGCATTTACGAACAACACAACTCATCAATCAAGTACAACACATACAAGTACTTTTATATGGCTCACTCGCTAAAACGGGTAAAGGACATGGTACCGATATTGCTGTACTACTTGGCCTTGCAGGTGAAGACCCAGTAACTATAGATGTTAATACCATTACACCAACCATAGAAGCCTTACAACAAACTCATCAAATGTTGCTGGGGAAAACACATAACATCACACTTAACCCCGCAACAGATGTGGTGTTCCTCATGAACGAGTCGCTACCTTTTCATCCCAATGGCATGACGTTTTTGGTACAATTACAAAACGGTGAAGCCATTGCCCAAACCTATTACTCCATTGGTGGTGGCTTTGTGGTACAGGAGGCCACGAATAATCAAACAACTTCACCAACCGTTGAGCTACCCTTCCCTATCAATACTGCCAACGATTTGTTGCATTGGTGTATGAAAAT
>DMPB01000181.1:12695-20797 GCA_003456175.1 Chitinophagaceae bacterium
TGGTAGCCGAAAACGAGCTTGCCTGGCGTTCTGAACATGAAACCAAAGAAGGTGTACTACGCATTTGGGAGGTAATGAAACAATGTATGTACCGTGGCTGTCATACCAACGGCATACTACCAGGTGGGTTACAAGTTCGCAGAAGAGCCTTCGACCTGAATAAAAAACTCATTACCAATCGTACTTATAGCAACTTTGAAACTTGGGTCGAAGCCATACGCAACGGAGGCAATAACTTCCAATACATTTTAGATTGGGTAAGTTGTTTTGCCCTTGCGGTAAATGAAGAAAATGCCAGTTTCGGCCGCGTAGTAACAGCGCCAACCAATGGAGCAGCAGGCGTAATTCCGGCAGTATTACAATACTATATTACTTTTTGTGATGGTTTAGATGAAGATAAAATCGTTCGATTTTTATTAACTGCCAGCGAAGTAGGAAGCATCTTTAAGAAAGGAGCTACCATTTCTGCAGCTATGGGTGGCTGCCAAGCCGAAATTGGCGTGAGCAGTGCCATGGCTGCCGCCGCTTTAACAGAATGCTTGGGTGGCACGCAACGACAAGCTTTAATGGCGGCCGAAATAGCCATGGAACACCACCTTGGGCTCACTTGCGACCCCATTGCAGGCTTGGTTCAAGTACCTTGCATAGAACGCAATACTATGGGAGCAATTAAGGCTATCACGGCATCACAATTGGCGTTACAGAGTAGTCCAGATTATGCCAAAGTAAGTTTAGATAAGGTTATTACTACTATGTGGCATACAGCACTAGATATGAGCCACAAATACAAAGAAACTGCCGATGGCGGCCTCGCAGTGCACATTCCTATTAGCCTAAGTGAGTGCTAGTGAACTGATTGTTTCATTCACTATCGCAATGGCATCTACATTTACCGTAAGGTATTTTCTTAAGATGCTATTATAAAAAAAGGCTGCCGATGGCAGCCCTTTTTAGTATGCAGCAACACCATTAGTGTTGCACAATTACTTTCACATTTTCAACTTTGCCATTTACATCTACAACTTGTAATTGGTATACGCCGTTGGTTAAACCAGCTACAGGTATGGTTGCATTTTGGGCTTTAACATTCTGTTGTTTCCAAACCAACTTACCATCAATTGCAAAGAGCTGTAAAGCTTGCATGTTCACCGTGTTTTGAACGAATACATAGTTACTTGCAGGGTTTGGCAATACTTGCAATTCGGCAGATTTACCAAAATTAACGCGGGCTACCTTGCTATATGAAAACTTACCATCTGTATCTATTTGTTTGATACGGTAGTACACCACAGGTGCATTTACATTGTTATGTATGAAATTGTAAGTAGCAATGGTATTAGCTCTGTTGCGTGGCATAACTACCCCGATTGACTTGTAATTAACACCATCGGTAGCAACTTGTACTTCGTAACTAGCAACATTTACTTCGTTAGCAACTTCCCATTGTAAGGCTGCGCTATTAGCTCCCGATGCTTTGGCAGTGAAGCTTAACCAAGATACAGGTAAGGCGAATTGTACATTACGGCAATAGCTCAAACTCCAAGAGTTTAGTGTACCTATATCACCCTGTCCGGCATCTGTTACCGTTAATGTCCATAAGCCATTTACTTCTGAACCATTCAAAGTAGCTAGGCTACCGGTAGGCTTGGTCGATGAAGTTCCAAGTGCAGGACAAGTAATCAAACTTGCAGCAGAATCATTGTAAGTAACCGTAACAGTACCGTTACGACTACATGTTCCCGAAAAATCTTTCAAATTAACTGATGTACCACCTGGATTAGCAATGCTTAATACTACATCACCGATATAAGTGTGTGTCATATTTACGGTAACGTTCACATCAGTAGCATTACCTGAGTTAGCAACAAAAATATTATTAGTAATGGTAGCTAAGTCGTTTATTGTAGCAAAAGGTACGGTTTCATCGCTAGCACAACCAACAGGTGCAGTACCAAATCCAATTACGTTACTAGCAAGCGTGGTACCTCCACAAGCTGTGCTATTCGCAATAACACGATAATAATAAACTGTGTTTGGATTTAATGTAACATTAGATACGGCGAAAGTGTCTGTAGTGTTAATCGTTGTTACATAAGGTGTTGAAAAGTTCGTTGTACTGATTTGAACTGTGTACGATGTTGCTCCATTTAAAGTTCTCCAACGGAAAGTAGGCGTTAAACTTAAGCCATTAGTACTTTGTGTTGGCGATACAATGGTAACATTACCCAACAAATCACCACGATCAATGCCGATGGTTCTAACAACGTTGGTGGTACCACTAGCACTACCCGTAATGGTAACGTTATATGGACCAACCGGCAAGCCACCAATACCGTTCAATGTAATCACTGTTGAGTCGCCAGGTGTTACAGGGTTAACGCTAAAAGTTGCAGTAACACCTTGCGGTAAATTAGATGCACTTAATGTGATAGGATTATTAAAACCACCTAAACTACTGGTACGCAACACAACTGTTGTACTACTTGGCCAAGGTGAACACAAGCGACGAACTTCTGGATTATTGAATGCAAAAGTACTTTGGCTACTTGCTACAATTGAAAAGTTAACATCAGAAATATCAAAGAAAATATTTCCTAGAGCACGTACTCTCACTCTAGCAGTACTGCTAATGGTGGTAGGAATACGAACTTCTTCAGAACCATCATTGGCAGTGCTTGCAGCTAAAACAAATGGATAATTGAATCCACCATCTGTAGATAATTCAATAGCTACGTTGCTAACATTGAAAGGCGCAATATTGGTTGCAGCAACATCCCAACGAATCGTTTGGAAGCTACCTGCAGTCCAACTTACAGCTGTATTGGGAGCCAGAACACCAAACGGTGTACTACCAGCAACAGTTACTACCATTTCATCGTTGTTAACACCACCCACTGGCTGATTATCTCTCACTGTCAATGCAAAACGCATCGTTCTGTTGATACCTGGTAACAACTCACCAATCGTAGTTGTACCACTTACCACATTTTGCATACGAGGGAAAGTACGACTATTACTTGCTACCGGAGAAAAGCTACGGAATAATGGAGCATTAGCGCCAGATGGGGCGTTCCAGTTACCGAATGTACCACCTACGTTCGATTGCTCCCAGCAATACGTAAGGTTAGCACCAGCATCAGGATCGCTACCAGTACCTGTTAACACAAACGGAGTAGCGATAGGAATGGTATAATCAGGCCCAGCATCTACAGTAGGAATAGTGTTGGTAACGCTCGTTAAGTTACCACAAGTAGCTCCAGAACCAGTTGTTAAAAATACTCTGGCTTGCTCAAAACTTACGAAATGGAAATAAGGGTTACTGTTGTTTTGTAAATCGTTAGTTACACCACAAATACCTGCATATGCCATAATAGTGCTACCACTACCAGGCTCGGCATTTGTTGATGTACTTCCGTTACCAGCACAACTACCTGTAGCAGCGTTAAAAGTGTGACCGCAACCCAATTGGTGCCCCATTTCATGGGCTACATAATCTACATCAAAAGGGTCGCCAACAGGGCTATTAGAGCCTGTTACACCTTGAGCTTTCCTGCTGCTTACGCAAATAGAACCTAAGCTAGCGATACCGCCACCGCCAGTACTAAATACGTGCCCAAGATCGTAATTGCCATTTCCAATGATATTGTCAAGTATACTTTGATTCTGTCCTAACATAGTTCCACCATTACTATTGGTGTAACCATCGGTATTGGTATCAAAGAAAATGATAGAAGTATTATTGGCAATCATTTGCAAACGTACCCCTACTTCTTTTTCATAAATACCAGAAACCCTATTAGCAGATGCGTTAATTGCAGACTGTACCACAGCCACATCTTGTACGGCCGTGAAAAAGTTCGAATATTCTGCATTGGCCGCAATCGCTGTTCTGTAAGTACGTAATGTATTACCCGTGCTTCTGTTAGCAGTGGGCATAGAGCCTACCATATCAGAACGCATTTTTTCTGTCATACCTACAATCTCGCCTTCAACATAATTGCCAATCATCTTTGCATTACGCTTCGCAAAAGCTATATAAGCAGTTTTGTTATTGGCATAAGCCGGATCAATTCTAATATCTCCCTTTTCGCCATTATTAAAAACGAAACCATAAAAACCCAAATATCCCCAGCTAAAACGAGCTAAAGCGCCACTACCATCGGTAGCAACACCTGCAAAGTTGCGCATCAAAGGAAAGCGAGCTTCTAGTTCGGGGGCTAATGTTGGTACATGTTCTACAGCAAATTCTTGAAAAGTACCATCACCTAAAGGAATTTGAATGCGAGGCAAACGGCTAAATCGTGATGGATCTTGCAGGTTTTCCATAGGTGCCGAAAACAGTACCCGCTTTATGGCCAACGTATCCAATTCAAATACACCAAAAATTTCTGGTTTTTTTAGTAACCCTTGTGTTACCGATGTTCCAGATTTTTCATTGCCCACTTGGTTCCAAGGCTGTATGCCTTTTTGAGCATTCGCAGTCACCGATACAGTGCCAACCATCAGCGCTACGGCAAAGCATTGCTTTAAAATTTGCCTCATTGCATTAGTAAATTTAAAAAATTCAGTTTGGCGATTCCACGGGTTATAAGTTGGTAAATTTACATAAGTACCTACATATTTTCACATTTTTTTCATAAATGAAAAAAGCCGCACTGAATGCGGCTTTTGTAAGATGTATACCTTACGGTAAATGCTGCTTCTTAAAAGCGAATACCTAAGTTAAAGCCTAAGCCACGTAGGCCTGCCCAACCACCAGTTGATTTAACAGTACCACCGTTAGCATTAACTGTTGATTCAAACTTAAAAGTTGGGAACTCAATTTTGTCAAGCTCAGCTTTAAGTTCTTGCTGCTCTCTAGCATCTAGCGCATTGGCAGCTCTAAAAGTTAAGTCGCCATTTGAACTTCCGTAGTGCCCACCAATAATCCAAATATCAAGCGTAATAAACTTACCAAAAGTATATTGAGTACCTAGCATTAAACCACCACTGAACGAAGTGATTTTACCTGTAAAGGTGGCTTCATTCGGACGTGGAACTACTACAGGCCCTCCAGGTGTTGGTACGGTAACAGTGTAAGAAAAATCTACAGGTACCGATAAATCAAATGAGGCCTGACGTACATAGGGCGCTAGATAAAAACCACGCATCCAACCACGCTTACCAGGATACCAACGAAACTCTCCAGTAATAGCACTATTACCTATTTCTACGCGGTTTATAGCTACACTGTTCTCCCCTACAATATCATTAATGTTCGATTGCAAAGGCAAGCTACCCTTTGGCATAAAGCGATAACCCACTGCTATGCTGGCGTGCTTTCCTAAAGCTCTTTCATACATAAAGCTGTAGTTTTTTACCGCAAGGCTTCCTAAGTTTATTTTAAAAATATTCTTACCCGGCGTTTGCTTTTTGGGAAGTCCTTGAAGCGTTGGCGTAAGTGCTTCGGTAGTGCTTACAACCTCTGCAGAAGTTGGTTTTGCTGAAGATGAATCTACAACGGGTTGTTGGGCTTGCACTGTATTTAAAAATAGGCAAGCTCCCAAAATTGTGGTTATACGTTTCATGTTGATACAGTTAGTTGGTTTAAAGATAATGTTGGCGTGGGCGTTTAGATAATGTGTTTTGTGAATAAGCCTTTTGAACAAGCCAAAGATGGTTTATACCAAATCGGCTACTGTTCTGTTTTCTAAAATACCAAGAGATGCATCGCGTACCTCACTCATAATATGGTTCAAGCCGCAGCACTGCTCATCGCAATCTTTACATTTTTTGTAAAAGTTCAAACTCACACAAGGCAATAACGCAATCGGTCCATCAATAATACGCATTATTTTGGCCAAAGTGATGGTATCTGGTGGCGTAGCAAAATAGTAGCCACCTCCTTTCCCTTTTTTACTGGCAAGCAATCCAGCCTTTTTGAGCTCCAGTAAAATATTCTCTAAAAACTTAATAGGTATTTTCTTTTTCTTAGCTATCTCAGCAATCAAAATGGGTACACCGTTCGATTGTTGTGCAATGTAGGTAAGTGCTTTGAACGCATACTGCGACTTCTTACTTAGCATTATTGTTAGGTTGTTTCGCTTCAAAATAACATTTTGTTGGGCAAATACGCAACAGCTACTTATTTTGTGTTAAACTAATGCATTTATGAAGCAAGTAATAACCCTATTTCTAGTAGCTGCACTTGTATGTGGCAGCGCTACCCTTGTGAAAGCACAACGTCTTGTTTTTATCTACGGACATGGCCAGTACAACCTACCCGTTTCAGATAATATGAGCAATGCTTACCAATATGGTTTAGGTGCACAAGCTGGTGTAGGTGTTGGGCTAGGCAGTTCTTTTTTTGTAGGTACATTAGGCTATCAAAATTTTAAAGGCAATAACGGTATACCCAACTTACAACTCACTACGGCCAAGCTTGGTATTCGCAAAACCATGCTTTTAAAACGTGTATTTGTGCAATTAAATGGTGGCTATGGCAACCTTAAAGCTAAAGGTGCTAGTAGTACAGATGGCGTATTTGTTGGCGATATTGTAATTGGTGCAAAGCTGGCAGGCATTGAGTTATCGGGCTCTTATGAAGGCTTCTCACAAAACGGTTGGAACAGTTGGTTTGGCTTAAAAGCGGGTTTCCATTTTGGTTTATAATATGTTTTGTACGCCTTACGGCAAATATGATAGCACTTTGTACATAGCGTTAAATCATTTACCGTAAGGTGCATTAACAAATAAAGAAGGGCTTCCAGCAGGAAGCCCTTCTTTATTACAGTATTAGAATACACTTTTATATTAGGCGTACATTTCTTCTCTTAGTGTTTTCACACGTGCATCTTCCATGTACTCATCAAACGTCATTAAACGATCGATGATGCCTTTAGGCGTAAGCTCAATAATTTTTGAAGCTACTGTTTGCATAAAGGTATGGTCGTGACTGGTTAATAACACAATACCTGGGAAGTTTTGACAACCTTCGTTGAAGGCTTGAATACTCTCTAAATCTAAGTGGTTGGTAGGTTGGTCTAACACAATAAGGTTAGGGTTTTGCAACATCATACGACTAATCATACAACGCACTTTTTCGCCCCCACTGAGTACGTTTGTTTTCTTCTGAATATCATCGCCACTGAATAGCATTTTTCCTAAGAAACCTCGTAGGAAAGGCTCGTCGGCATCGGTTACATGTGATGGTACAAATTGACGTAACCATTCTAACAAGCTTAAACCTTCTTTAAAGAACTCTCCATTTTCAAAAGGCAAATATGCTTTGGTAATAGTTGTACCCCATTCGTACTGGCCTCCATCGGCTTTGATTTGATCATTGATAATTTCAAAGAAATTGGTAACCGCCAATGGATCTTTACTCAAGAAGGCAACTTTTTCGCCTTTATTAATACTAAAACTCACTTTATCGAACAACACACGACCATCGATAGCTTTTTTCAGATTTTCAACATTCAAAATCTGATTACCTACTTCGCGTTGTGGTTGAAAAATAATACCCGGATATTTACGATTACTTGGTTCAATTTCTTCGATGCTTAATTTCTCTAAAGCTTTCTTACGGCTGGTTGCTTGCTTACTCTTAGAAGCATTGGCCGAGAAACGAGCAATGAAATCGAGTAATGCCTGACGCTTCTCTTCAATTTTCTTATTCTTATCGTTAATCTGGCGTGCCATTAACTGCGACGATTCGTACCAGAAAGTATAGTTGCCAGTAAAGGTTTTAATTTTCTGACGATCAACATCGGCAACATGGGTACATACCGCATCTAAGAAGTGACGGTCGTGGCTCACCACTAATACTATGTTTTGGTAATCGGCCAAGAAGTTTTCTAACCAACCAATGGTTTCAATATCTAAACCGTTCGTAGGTTCATCGAGTAATAAAATATCGGGGTTACCAAATAAAGCTTGCGCTAGCAATACACGAAGCTTCAAGTTACTGGGTATGTCTTTCATCAAGCTATGATGATATTCTTCTTTCACACCCAAATCGCTCAATAAACTGGCGGCATCACTTTCGGCAGTATAACCTCCCATTTCGCCATATTCTGCTTCTAATTCAGAAGCTTTCATGTAATCATCTTCTGTGGCATCGG